>CAMGCA010000028.1 GCA_946011705.1 uncultured Clostridia bacterium
ACAAGAAGTACGGCGCTCCCCTCATCACCAACGACGGCGTGACCATCGCCAAGGAAGTGGAGCTGGAGGACCCCTTTGAGAACATGGGCGCCCAGCTGATCCGCGAGGTCGCCACCAAGACCAACGACGTGGCCGGTGACGGCACCACCACCGCCACTCTGCTGGCTCAGGCCATCACCCGCGAGGGCCTGAAGAACCTGTCCGCCGGCGCCAACCCCATGGTCATGCGCAAGGGCATCGACAAGGCTGTTGCCGCCGCCGTTGCCGCCATCAAGGCCAACTCCGAGCCTGTGACGGACTCCGCCGCTATCGCCCGTGTTGGCACCGTTTCCTCCGGCGACGAGGAGATCGGCCGTCTGATCGCCGAGGCCATGGAGAAGGTTGGCAAGGAAGGCGTCATCACCATCGAGGAGAGCAAGACCGCCGAGACCGGTCTGGACGTGGTCGAGGGTATGCAGTTTGACCGGGGCTATATCTCCCCCTATATGGTCACCGACACCGACAAGATGGAGGCCGTGCTGGACGACGCCTATATCCTGATCACCGACAAGAAGATTTCCTCCATTCAGGAGATCCTGCCCATTCTGGAGCCCATCGTCAAGTCCGGCCGCAAGCTGATGATCATTGCCGAGGACGTGGAGGGCGACGCTCTTGCCACCCTGCTCCTGAACCGGCTCCAGGGCCGCTTCAACATCGTCTGCGTCAAGGCCCCCGGCTTCGGTGACCGCCGCAAGGAGATGCTGCAGGATATCGCCATTCTCACCGGCGGCACTGTGATTTCCAGCGAGCTGAACATGGAGCTGCCTGACACCCAGATGACCGATCTGGGCCACTGCCGTCAGATCGTTGTCACCAAGGACAACACCACCATCGTGGACGGCGACGGCAGCGAGCAGGCAATCAAGGATCGTGCCCACATGATCCGCTCCGCCATCGCTACCACCACCTCCGACTACGACCGGGAGAAGCTGCAGGAGCGTCTGGCAAAGCTCAGTGGCGGCGTAGCCGTCATCAAGGTTGGCGCACAGACCGAGGTCGCCATGAAGGAGCAGAAGTTGCGGGTTGAGGACGCTCTGAACGCTGCCCGTGCCGCTGTTGAGGAAGGCATCGTGGCCGGCGGCGGCACCGCCCAGGTCAACGCCATTGCCGCTGTGGAGGAGCTGATCGCCACCCTGCACGGCGATGAGAAGACCGGCGCCAAGATCATTGCTGCCGCGCTGCAGGCTCCCATCCGTCAGATTGCCGAGAACGCCGGTGTGGACGGCAGCGTGGTCTACGAGAAGATCCGCTCCTGCGGCAAGGTGGGCTACGGCTACAACGCCTACACCGAGGAGTATGTGGACATGATTCCCGCCGGTATCGTGGATCCCACCAAGGTCACCCGTTCCTCTCTGGAGAACGCCGCTTCCATCGCGGGCTGCGTGCTGACCACCGAGTCTCTGGTTGTTGACAAGCCCGATCCCGCTGCGGATGCCGCCGCTGCCGCGGCTGCCGCTCAGGGTGGCGGAATGTACTAAGCGGCGAGTCGCCGCTGACAATGCGTCACGGACGCTGGCAGTAATCGTTACGCCATTGGGCGTGCTCGACCGGAAACGCTCAGTGATATGAAAAGGAGAATTCCGGCGAGTCGCCGCTGACAATGCGTCACGGACGCTGGGCGGTCATCATTACACCATTGGGCGTGCTCGGTATCTATCCCGCTCAGTTGTAAGGTGGCCGGTAGCCGCCCGCAGGGCGGCCAGCCCATGCGTTATGAACGCTGGTAATCGTCCAGCATCCTTAAGGCACCTCGACCATAATTGCTCTGAGAATGGGAATTTGGCGGTATTAATGCCTTCCCCCGGGGGGGCGCTCTGCGCGGCGAATCAGAATTTCAATGATTGCCGCCGACAGTCATACCATAGTGTCGGCGCCCCTCCCCTACAGGCCCTCAGGCCAAAACAAAATCTGCCCGTCCGAAACCGTGCATTGGTTTCGGACGGGCAGTTCTTTCTATTTCGTCAGGGCAATACCGCACAATGGATACTGCGGAAGCTCTGCCTGGCGTTTCTTTCCATCCACAGCAGTTCCCCCCGAAGAAGCAGCTGGGACAGGCTTTCAAAACGCTCGCCCGGCTGCCCCGGCAGGAATATCTGCCCCTGGGGTACGCCATTTTCATAGCTGTCAACGCACAAGCATCGTCTGCTGATTCCACGGATGCTCGACCATATTCCGTCCCTCCCTATGATGATATCGTCATTCTATCAGGATCGGCCTTCCGCAGCCACTGGACAGCGGTTTCGGCGAAGGCCCGCACAACGGGCAGCGCCTCTCCCTGAGGGATGGCCAGAGCGATGGTGCGGCTGGCACCGGGGATCAGGGGACGGACCTCCAAGTTCTGACTTCTGCCCCGGATCAGCAACTGGGGCACGATGGAGATGCCTAAGCCCTGCTCAACCATGGCCAGAATGGCGTAGTCGTCCTTGGTAGTGTATTTTATGTTGGGGCGGATGCCCGCATTGTCCATGGCCCGGTGGATATCGTGGGCAGAGCTTTGCAGAAGGCTGATAAAGGGGTCCTCTCCCAATTCCTCAATGGGAATCTGGGAAAGCGCGGCCAGCCGGTGGCCCTTGGGCAGGATGGCCACCAGCGGATCCTCGGCAAGGGGAATGGTCTCCACTTCAGCGGGACCTGGCAGGGTGATGAAACCCAAATCCACGCTGCCCTCCCGGAGCCACTGCTCCACATCGTGATAGTCGCCGCTGCGCATTTCCAACTGGGCACGGGGGTGGGCGGTCTGGAAGGAGCGGATCATGCCCGGCAGCCAGTGCACCGCCACGCTGGTAAAGACCCCCAGCCGCACGGTGCCCGCGTCGGCGTTCCGGATTTCCGCCACGCACTCGGAAAGCTCCTGCTCCTTCTGGACAATGGCCTGCATTCTGGGCAGCAGCAGCCGTCCGGCCTCCGTCAGTTCGATGCCGCCCCGGCTGCGGTGCATCAGCCGGAAGCCGTATTCCTCCTCCAGATCGTTCAGGATATGGCTGATCCGGGACTGGGTGGAGCCAAGGGACTGGGCCGCTTTGGTCAGGCTTCCCAGCTCCACGGTGCGGACGAATGCTTCATATTTTTTCAGGCTCATGGGGGTCACATCCTTTATATGCGGAAATTTCATGCTGTATTGTCAATATTAGCATATATCCGTCCGGATGGCAAGCTTTTTTTGTGGAAATCAGAGGACAGATTTTCGTTGCAAAACGGGTCGGAAGGAAGTATAATCATTTCATCACATTTACCGCATGGTTTTATGAAAAAAAATCATGCTTGGAAAAGAGAGGGAACCTTATGAACGTTGTTGAAATGCTGGTCTTCGCGGCCTACTTTATTTTCATGCTGGGCATCGGCATGTACTTCTTCTTCAAGTCCAAGGGCGCGGGAGAAAAGGACTACTTCCTGGGCGGCCGGAATATGGGCGCGTGGGTGTCCGCCCTGTCCGCCGGCGCGTCGGACATGAGCGCCTGGGTGCTCATGGGCCTGCCCGCCTCCATTTACGCCTTCGGCATCGGCCAGACCTGGATCGCCATCGGCCTTGGCATCGGCTACGCCCTGA
The DNA here is from genome assembly GCA_946011705.1 of uncultured Clostridia bacterium. Lineage (GTDB taxonomy): Bacteria > Bacillota > Clostridia > Oscillospirales > Oscillospiraceae > Faecousia. Next base: position 3,587 of record CAMGCA010000028.1, read on the forward strand.
GCTGGATCTTTGTAGCTCCCCGGCTGCGCCGGTTCTCCATCGCCGCCAAGGACTCCATCACCATCCCCCAGTACCTGACCAACCGGTTCCTGTCTGGCAGCAAGGCCTTGCAGGTGCTCTGCGCGGGCATCTTCCTGGTGGCCTACACCGTCTACGCCGCCTCCTCCATCAAGGCCTGCGGCACCCTGTTCAACACGGTCATGAACATCGACGCCACGGTCGCCATGTATCTGGCCGCCTTCATCATCATTGCCTACACCTTCCTGGGCGGCTTCTCCGCCGTGTGCTGGACGGACTTCTTTCAGGGCCTCATCATGCTGGCTGCCCTGCTGCTGGCTCCCATCTTCGCGCTGGCGCTGGTAAGCCGGGGCGAGGGCGCGGCGAGTGCCCAGCTGCCCGAGGGCTTCTTCCACTTCTTCACCTCCCCTCAGGACATCATCTCGGGCCTTGGCTGGGGCCTCGGCTACTTCGGTATGCCCCACATCATCATCCGATTCATGTCCATCAAGAGTGAGAAGGAGCTGCGCAAGTCCAGCGTCATCGGCATTTCCTGGACGGTGATCATCCTTGTCATGTCCGCCCTGACCGCCGTGGCGGGCCGTCTGTACCTGGGCGAAATCGAGGACTCCTCCACGGTGTTCATCACCATGGTCCGCCGGATTTTCCCGGCGCTGGTGTCCGGCCTGCTGCTGTCCGCCATTCTGTCTGCCGCCATGTCCACCGCCGACTCCCAGCTGCTGGCAGCCTCCTCCGCTTTCGCCCGCGACGTGTATAAGCCCCTGATCCGCAAGGACGCCTCCGACAAGGAGATGCTGTGGGCCAGTCGTCTGGTGGTTGCCGGCATCGCCGTCGTGGCACTGATCATCGCCTCCAACCCCAACTCCGGCACCATTATGGGTCTGGTGGAGAACGCCTGGGGCGTCTTCGGCGCGGCCTTCGGCCCCGTCATTCTGCTGAGCCTGTTCTGGAAGAAGATGACCTTCGGCGGCGCGGTAGCCGGTATCGCCGTGGGCGCGGGCGTGGACGTGCTGTGGCTGGTTCTGGCCAAGTCCACCGGCATCTACGAGATCGTCCCCGGCTTCCTCGCCGGACTGCTGGCGACCTGGATTGTCTCCGCCCTGAGCAAGGAAGGCCCCGGCGCCCAGGTGGAGGCCATGTTTGACACCGCCGCAAAGGCTGAGGTGTAATCCTGTCAGATCCCCTCAGCAGCGCGATAAATTGGAATTTACTGCGAATGCCTCCCCTTTTAGGGGAGGCATTCGCAGTAAGCGGGGTCGGAGGGGCAGCTGCGCTGACAGCTCCCCTCAAGGGGAGCCTTTGGCGGAAACGCCAAAGGTTGCTCGATATACGCCCGGTGTTCGTAACGTATTGTCTCCGGACTCTGGCCGCCAAATTCCAATTTACCACTTGCCGGCCAGTCCGCCTGCCCGTATGCTCCCAGAACGGTTCCGTTGCATTGGACGATGGCAGTGTGGGCAGGATAACCGTACAGGTCAGCCTCCAGAAAGCCCGCCAGACAGGTAAGATATCGAACTGTGATTCTGCTTTTTCCGCTCATTCCCCGGAATATTCATTCATGCACGAGAAATATACAGTAAACTTCCAAGTCTGTGCTCTGCGAGGGTACAGCTGTTCCCGTATTGTGGAAATTTGGTGTACTTTACGATATTTTCCAGCTGAAAGCCCAAAAAGAAAGCAATTTATACAAAGAGAGAGTCGGTTTTTCTAAATAATTAGCGATAGTTCTAGTTGCTATTTCGTATGCAATCCTGTATAATGTATTTTATTTAGCGAGTTAGCGCAAAAAAGGGAGAGGGGCTGCCGGAAGCGCCCTTCAGTAACCCGCGAAAGGTAGGATTCCGGATGAATTCCAAAACCCTGAAGTACGTTTTGAAGCGAATCGCCATGGCCATCCTGACAATCTGGATCGTCATCACCGTCACCTTCTTCGTCATGCGCGCCGTCCCCGGCGGCCCCTTCCTGTCAGAAAAGGCCGTATCCGAGGCGGCTCAGAAGGCGTTGGAGGCCAAGTACGGTATGGACAAGCCCCTGATGGTGCAGTATTTCACTTATCTCAAGGATATTGTCACCAAATTTGACTTCGGTCCCTCCATCAAGCTTCGCGGCCGTATGGTCATCGATGTCATCACCGACGGTATGCGCACCTCCGCCAAGCTGGGCGTCTGCGCCGCAGCCATTGCGCTGGTGATCGGCGTGGTGCTGGGCTCTGTGGCTGCCCTGCGGCGCAACGGCTTTGCCGATAAGGTCATCATGGTGCTGACCACCGCCTTCATCTCCATGCCGTCGTTCATCATCGGCTCCCTGATGGTGCTGATTCTGTCGGTAAAGCTGGGCTGGTTCCCCGCCAACGGCGAGACCGCCAAGGGTCTGGTACTGCCCATCATTGCCCTGTCCCTGTCCCCCATGGCCAACATCACCCGTCTGACCCGCAGCTCCATGCTGGACGTGCTGGGCCAGGACTATATCCGCACCGCCCGGGCCAAGGGTGTGCCCCCCATGAAAATCGTCTTCGGCCACGCGCTGAAGAACTCCCTGATTCCCGTCATCACCTACGTCGGCCCCATGCTGGCCTACATCGTCACCGGTTCTCTGGTCATTGAGCAGGTCTTCGCGGTGCCCGGCATCGGCAGAGCCTTCGTCAGCTCCATCACCGGCCGTGACTACCCCCTGATCATGGGCACCACCATCGTGCTGGCTACCCTCATCGTCATCATGAATCTGGTCAGCGACATCCTGTACAAGCTGGTGGATCCCAGAATCAATCTGGAGTAAAGGAGAAAACGCGAAATGAAGAAAAACCCCCTGAGCCTCCAGCTGGATTTGGAGGACTTCCTGCCCGCAACCGAGGCGGAAAAAGAGTATATGGTGCAGATGCGCCCCTCTACCACCTTCTTCAAGGACGGCATGAAACGGCTGCTGCGCAACAAGGTTGCCACCGTGAGCATGATCATTATTATTGTAATCACCTTGGCCGCCATCATCATCCCCTTCTTCTGGCCCTATTCCTACGACACCATGCTGGGCGTCCGCCCCGGCAAGCCCGTGGACGCTTCCTTCAATAACCTGGCCCCCTTCCAGTACGGCAAGACCGAGCTGAAGCGCATTGACGCGGGTGAGAAGGTGTTCCCCCATGTCTTCGGCACCGACTCCGCCGGACGGGACTACTTCATCCGCGTGGTCTACGGCACCCGGGTGTCCCTGGGCGTAGGCTTCTTCGCCAGCCTCATCGGGCGGGTCATCGGCGTCACAATGGGCTCCATCGCGGCTCACTGCGGCGGCTAGGGGCATATGTCCCTCCTGCGCTTCGTGGATATCAGCTACTCCCTTCCCGACACCCTGATGATCATTCTGCTGGCCTCCGTCATGAAGGTGGCCCTTGGCCCGGTGATTGACAACAATCCCGTGCTCAATAAGCTGGGCAGCAACATGATCTCCCTGTTCATTGTGTTCGCCCTGCTGTACTGGGTCAGCATGGCCCGGCAGATCCGGGGTCAGATTCTGTCCCTGAAAGAGCAGGAGTATGTGCTGGCGGCCCGCTCTACCGGTGCCAAGGCCGGCTGGATCATTACCAAGCACCTGATTCCCAACTGCATCAGCGTCATCATCATCTCCACCGCCTTGCAGATTCCCAGCGCCATCTTTACCGAGAGCTTCCTGTCCTATCTGGGTCTGGGCGTCAACGCCCCCATGCCCTCTCTGGGCAGTCTGGCCTCCGAGGCCCTCAACGGCCTGAGCAGCTACCCCTACCGTATGGTCATTCCCGCACTTACCATTTCGCTGATCGTGCTGTCCCTGAACCTGTTCGGCGACGGCCTGCGGGACGCCTTTGATCCCAAGCTGAAATCTTGAGAAAGGAGTGTAGAAACATGGCACTTCTCGAAGTTAAAGACCTGCATACCTCCTTCTACACCCCTGCCGGCGAGGTGAAAGCGGTCAACGGCGTGTCCTTTAACCTGGAGCGGGGCAAGGTGCTGGGCATTGTGGGCGAATCCGGTTCCGGCAAGTCCGTCACCGCCTACTCCATCATGCAGATTCTGGAAAAAACCGGCAAAATCGTCTCCGGCTCCGTGAAATTTGACGGACAGGAGCTGGTGGGCATCGGTGAGGACGGTATGAAAAATATCCGGGGCAACAAGATCTCCATTATCTTCCAGGACCCCATGACCTCCCTGAACCCCACCTACACCATCGGCCACCAGCTGATGGAGGCCATCACCCTGCACACCGGCCGCAATAAGCAGCAGGCCTGGGATCGGGCCGTGGAAATGCTGCGGCTGGTCAACGTCAACGAGCCGGAAAAGCGGATGAAGCAGTATCCCTTCGAGTTCTCCGGCGGTATGCGCCAGCGGGTTATGATCGCCATGGCTCTGGCCTGTGAGCCGGATATTCTGATCGCCGACGAGCCCACCACCGCTCTGGACGTGACCATTCAGGCCCAGATTCTGGAGCTGATGCAGTCCCTCCAGAAGGAGCTGGGCATGGCCATCATCATGATCACCCACGATCTGGGCGTTGTGGCCCAGCTGTGTGACGAGGTCATCGTCATGTACGCCGGCTCCATCTGTGAGCAGGGCACCGCCGATGAGATTTTCTACAACCCCAAGCACGAATACACCAAGGGATTGCTGCGCTCCATTCCCACTCTGGAAAGCGATGGTCAGAAATTGCAGCCCATCACCGGCACCCCCATCGATCTGCTGAATATGCCCGCCGGCTGTCCCTTCGCCCCCCGGTGTGACGCGGCTATGAAAATCTGTCTGCGGCAGCGCTGTGAGCGGATGCAGATCAACAACGACCATCAGGCGGCCTGCTGGGTCAATGTGCGGGAGGCCATGAAAGAAGAAGGAGGTGCGGACAAATGAATCAGGATACGCTGGTGGAAGTCAAGCACCTGAAAGAGTATTTTAGTATCAATACCGGTTTGTTCTCTTCCAAGCCCCTGAAGGCTGTGGATGACGTATCCTTCTCCATCCGCCGGGGCGAAACCCTGGGTCTCGTGGGTGAGTCCGGCTGCGGCAAAACCACCGTGGGCCGCACCCTGCTGCATCTGTATAAGCCCACCGACGGCGAAATCTGGTTTGACGGCAAGCAGATTGTCACCAAGAAGGACATTGAAGAATACCGGCAGAAGACCGCTATGGTTTTCCAGGACCCCTATTCCTCTCTGAACCCCCGTATGACCGTTGCCGACATCATCGGTGAGCCGCTGGATGTGCACAAGATGTACAAGTCCGAAGCCGAGCGCAAGGAGCGGATTCTGGAGTTGATGGCCCAGGTGGGTCTAAACTCCGAGCACGCCAACCGCTATGCCCACGAATTCTCCGGCGGTCAGCGGCAGCGCATCGGCATCGCCCGGGCGCTGGCGATGAAGCCCCAGTTTGTGGTCTGTGACGAGCCGGTGTCCGCGCTGGACGTGTCCATTCAGGCCCAGGTCATCAATATGTTTGATGAGCTTCAGGACAAAATGGGCCTGACCTATCTGTTCATTGCCCACGATTTGTTGGTTGTGCGGCACATTTCCGACAGAATCGCCGTGATGTACCTTGGTAAAATGGTGGAGCTGGCGGACGCCCGGGAGATTTACGATCACCCCCTGCACCCCTACACCCGGAGCCTCATGTCCGCGGTGCCGCTGCCCGACCCCAAAATGGCCCGGGAGAACAAGCGCATTGTGCTCACCGGCGACATTCCCAGCCCTCTGAATGCCCCCTCCGGCTGTCCCTTCCGCACCCGCTGCCCTTACGCCAGCGACATCTGCGCCCAGAGTATGCCGGAATTCAAGGATGTGGGCGGCGGCCACTTCGTGGCCGGCCCCAATCTGGGCAAGGTTTAAGGCAACCCAAAGGCGGCAAATCCACGGCCCGATGGAGAAAGGGAACGTGGGTCTGAAATAAATTCATTACAATGTGAAAGGAAATGAAAAAGCAATGAAGAAACTCATTTGCATGGTGCTGGCACTGGTCATGGTTCTGTCCCTGGCTGCCTGCGGCGGTTCCTCCGCTCCTGCTGCTACTCAGGCCCCCGCTGCCAACACTCCCGCCGCCGGCGAGACTGCCGCTCCCGCTGCTGTCTCCGCTGACAAGCTGAACGTGTCCATCGCTTCCGAGCCCGACACGCTGGACCCCGCACTGAACTCCGCCGTTGATGGCGGCACCATGTGCTCCCACCTGTTCGCAGGTCTTGCCAAGTGGGATCTGGATGCCAACGGCAACCTGGCTATCATGACCGACTGCGCCGTGGAGCTTCCTGAGGGTGTCGAGAACGAGGACGGCACCGTCACCTACACCTACACCCTCCGGGACGGCCTGAAGTGGTCCGATGGTCAGGATCTGACCGCCGGCGACTTCGCCTTTGCCTGGAAGCGCGCTGCTTCCACCGCTCTGGGTGCTGACTACGGCTACATGTTCGAGGTCATCAAGGGCTACCCCGATGAGCTGGCTGTTGAGGCTACCGACGACAAGACTCTGGTGGTTACTCTGAACAACGCTGTTGCCTACTGGAACGAGCTGCTGAGCTTCCCCACCTACTTCCCCGTCCGTGAGGACGTGGTGGCCAACGAGGGCTGGGCTACCGATCCTTCCACCTATATTTCCAACGGTGCTTACACCATGACCGGCTGGACCCACAACTCCGTCATCACCCTGACCAAGAACGAGAACTACTGGAATGCTGAGAACATCACCATGAAGGAGATCAACTTCTACCTGTCCGATGACGCCAACAACATGCTGTCCAACTTCAAGAACGGTGAGTGGCTGCTGATCGACGACGTGCCCACCAACGAAATCCCCGCTCTGAAGACTGAATACCCCGATGAGTTCAAGGTCGCCGGTCAGATCGGCACCTACTACGTCTGCTGGAACATCAACGAGGAGATCCTGCCTGCCGGCTCCGGCCTGACCGGCGCTGAGGCTGAGGCTGCCAAGGCTGAGATCCGCAACGCCATTTCTCTGCTGTACGACCGCAACTACATTGTTGAGGAGATCGCTCAGGGTGGTCAGGTTCCCGCTTCCTCCTTCGTCCCCATGGGTATGACCGATGCCGACGGCTCCGAGTTCTACAAGAACGCCGGTCACAACGACGGCTTTGACGGCTACTACGATGTGTCCGAGGACGCTTACGAGGCCAACTATGAGGCTGCCATCGAGACTCTGAAGAAGTACTACACCTACGACGAGTCCACCGGTATGTTCACCGACTTCCCCACTCTGACCTACCTGTACAACACCTCTGAGGGCCACAAGGCCATCGGTGAGTACCTGTCCTCCGCTCTGGCTGCCGTGGGCATCACCATGAACCTGGATAACCAGGAGTGGAACACCTTCCTGAACACCCGTAAGAACGGCGACTACAGCGTTGCCCGTAACGGCTGGCTGGCCGACTACAACGATCCCATCTCCTTCCTGGATATGTGGGTTACCGGCTCCGGCAACAACGACGTGCAGTTCGGTAAGGGCGCCAACGCCGATGTCAAGGCTTACTCCCTGGATCTGACCGATCTGGGCTACGATGTGAACGTGGTCGACGGCACCTGGGCTGAGACCTACGACGTGATCATCAATCTGATCAAGACCTGCACCGACACCGACACCCGTTATGAGCTGATGCACCGCGCCGAGGATCTGCTGATGAGCACCGGCTGCATTGTGCCTCTGTACTTCTACACCGACCTGTACATGATCGACTCCTCCGTTCAGGGCTTCTTCTCCAACCCCCTGGGCTTCAAGTACTTCATGTACACCACCATCGCCTGATTTCTCCAACCAAAAACCGGCAGCCTTCGGGCTGCCGGTTTTTGCGTCCAGTGGACGCTGCCAATGCGTTACGAACCCTGGGCAGTTGTCCAACATCCTTTGGGCCCTCGGGCCGCAGGGCGGCCTTCCAATGCGTTACGGACACTGGGTGATCATCGTACATCCTTAGGGCCCCTCGAAGGGTACTGCCCAGATAAATTGTGCTTTAGTGGCTGTACAAGGCTCCCCTATCAGGGGAGGCATTGGAGCGCTAAATTCTGCTTTACCACATTACTGAGCAGTTCTGGTCGAGGGGCCCTAAGGATGTTGGCTATCAACCCGGCGTTCGTAACGCAT
>CAMGCA010000029.1 GCA_946011705.1 uncultured Clostridia bacterium
CGTGCCCACCATCCGCCGCCCAAGCCCGCCTACCGCCCCCGCCTGCCCTCCGGCGAGGCGCTGGCTCGCAACCCGGTCAGCATGGACGATCTGAAGGTGCCCAACGAGCGGGTACCGGAGCACACCCATGAGGAGCTGGTGCGCTTGCAGAAGGCCTTCGGCTACCGCTACGAGGACGTCAGCACCATCATGCTGCAAATGGCGAAAAACGGCGGTGAGCCTGCGGGAGCCATGGGCAGCGACACCCCACTGGCCGTGCTGAGTCACACCCATCCCCCTCTGTTCGAATACTTCAAGCAGATGTTCGCACAGGTCACGAACCCCCCAATTGACGCGCTGCGGGAGAAGATCGTCACCTCCACCACCATCTATGTGGGCGCCCAGGGTAACCTGCTGGAAGAGGCCGCCGACAACTGCAAGGTGCTGAAAATCGACAACCCCATTCTGACGGAAACCGACCTGATGAAGATCAAGGCCATGAAGGTGCCGGGGCTCAAGGTGGTCACCGTTTCCATCTGCTACTATAAGAATACCTCTCTGGAAAAGGCCATCGACCGGCTGTTTGTGGACGTGGACCGGGCCTACCGGGACGGGGCCAACATTCTGATCCTGTCCGACCGGGATATTGACGAATACCACGTTGCCATCCCCAGCCTGCTGGCGGTGGGCGCGGTGTCCAAGTATCTGGTGCGCACCCGCAAGCGTACCGCTATGGCACTGATCCTTGAAAGCGGCGAACCGAGACTGGTTCACGACTTTGCTACCCTGCTGGGCTACGGTGCCTGCGCCATCAATCCCTACCTTGCTCAGGAGAGCATCGGCAGCCTGATTCACGACGGACTGCTGGAAAAGGACTACTACGCCGCAGTCAACGACTACAACAAGGCCGTACTGGCGGGCATCGTGAAGATTGCCTCCAAGATGGGTATCTCCACCATCCAGTCCTATCAGGGCAGCCAGATTTTTGAGGCCGTGGGCATCAGCTCCGACGTCATCGACAAGTATTTCACCAACACCGTCAGCCGGGTGGGCGGCATCACGCTGCTGGACATCCAGCAGGAGCTGGAGGACCGGCACCGTCAGGCCTTCGACCCCCTGGGACTGGACATCTACATGGATCTGCCCAGCACCGGTGCTCACAAGTTCCGCAGCGGCCCCGCGGCGGAACAGCACCTGTACAATCCCCAGACCATCCACCTGCTGCAGCAGGCGGTCTGGACGGATGACTACGGCAAATTCAAGCAGTATACCGCCCTGGCCGCCAACGAAACCGGCGACGATATGCACCTGAGAAGCCTGCTGGACTTTAACTACCCCGCCGAGGGCGTGCCCATCGAAGAGGTGGAGAGCGTTGACAGTATCGTCAAACGCTTCAAGACCGCAGCCATGAGCTACGGCGCTCTGTCTCAGGAGGCCCACGAGTGCATGGCCGTCGCTATGAACCGCCTGGGCGGCAAGTCCAACACCGGCGAGGGCGGCGAAGCCGAGGATCGCTTCGGCACCGAGCGCAACAGCGCCATCAAGCAGGTGGCATCCGCCCGGTTCGGCGTCACCAGCAAATACCTGGTGTCCGCCAAGGAAATCCAGATCAAAATGGCTCAGGGCGCAAAGCCCGGCGAGGGCGGTCAGCTGCCCGGCGCGAAGGTCTATCCCTGGGTTGCCAAGTGCCGCAACTCTACCACGGGTGTTGGCCTGATCTCGCCCCCGCCTCACCACGATATCTACTCCATCGAGGATCTGGCTCAGCTGATTTACGACCTGAAGTGCGCCAACCGCAAGGCCGCTATCAATGTCAAGCTGGTCAGTGAAGCCGGTGTCGGCACCATCGCCGCCGGCGTTGCCAAGGCCGGCGCGGAGGTCATCCTGATTTCCGGCTTTGATGGCGGCACCGGCGCGGCCTCCATCAACTCCTCCATCCATAACGCGGGCCTTCCCTGGGAGCTGGGCATCGCGGAGGCCCATCAGTGCCTGATCATGAACGGCCTGCGCTCCCGTGTCCGCATTGAGTCCGACAGTAAGCTGATGTCCGGCCGGGATGTGGCCATTGCTGCCATGCTGGGCGCGGAGGAGTTCGGCTTCGGCACCGGCCCGCTGGTGGCCATGGGCTGCGTCATGATGCGGGTTTGCAATCTGGACACCTGCCCCATGGGCATCTGCACCCAGAATCCCGAACTGCGCAAGAAGTTCAAGGGCAAGCCCGAGCACGTCATGAACTTCATGAAGTTCATGGCCCAGGATCTGCGGGAATACATGGCAAAGCTGGGCGTGCGCACCGTGGAAGAGCTGGTGGGCCGCACCGACCTGCTGAAGGTCAAGCCCGCCGCTCCCGGCTCCCGTGCCAGCGAGATGGATCTGTCGGCACTGCTGCACAATCCCCTGGTGGAAAACTCCAACGTCCACTTCGAGCCGAAGGCGGTTTATAACTTTGGTCTTGAGCAGACTCCCGATATGCAGATTCTCATGAAGAAGTTCAAAAAGAGCTTCGACAGTCAGCAGCCCAAGCCCGCTACCATCACCGTGGAGGTGGGCAACACCGACCGTACCTTCGGCAGCATTTTCGGCTCCGAGATTACCGCGAAATTCGGCAACACCCTGCCCGACGACACCTTCCATGTCATCTGCAACGGCTACGGCGGTCAGAGCTTCGGCGCCTTCATCCCCAAGGGACTGACCCTGGAACTGGTAGGCGACTGCAACGACTATCTGGGCAAGGGCCTGTCCGGCGGCAAGATCATCGTGTATCCGCCCAAGAACATCACCTACGACCGCAGCGAGAACATTGTCATCGGCAACGTGGCCCTCTATGGCGCCACCGGCGGCAAGGCCTTCATCAGCGGCGTGGCAGGCGAGCGATTCTGCGTCCGCAACTCCGGCGCCACGGCGGTTGTGGAGGGCGTGGGCGACCACGGCTGTGAGTACATGACCGGCGGCACTGTGGTGGTGCTGGGTAAGACCGGCAAAAACTTCGCTGCCGGCATGAGCGGCGGCATTGCCTACGTTCTGGACGAGGACTGGGACTTCTACCAGCGGGTCAACAAGGACATGGTAAGTCTCGAGCCTGTGGAGCACAAGTATGACGTATCCCTGCTGAAAGACCTGATCCGGGAGCACGTGGAGGCCACCGGCTCTCCCAGAGGCAAGGAAATTCTGGACAACTTTGGCGAGTATCTGCACAAGTTCAAGAAGGTTCTGCCCCATGACTACGACAAGATGCTGCGCCTGATTGCCCAGATGGAAGAAAAGGGCGAGGACAGCGAGCAGGCCCAGATCGAGGCGTTCTACGCCATGAAGAATGCAAAGTAAGGAGGCAGACGTAAATGGGAAAGCCTACAGGATTTATGGAGATCAACCGGCAGGTAAGCTACGAGCTGCCCCCGGAGGAACGCACTAAGAACTTTAATGAATTTCACATCCCCCTGCACCCCGACGAGCAGCAGGCTCAGGGTGCCCGCTGCATGGACTGCGGCGTGCCCTTCTGCCAGAGCGGTATGCTGATTGGTGGAATGTTCAGCGGATGCCCCCTGAACAACCTGATCCCCGAGTGGAACGACCTTGTCTACCGGGGCCAGTGGGATCTGGCGGTGAAGCGGCTGATTGCCACCAACCGCTATCCGGAGTTTACCAGCCGGGTGTGCCCCGCTCTGTGCGAGGCTGCCTGCACCTGCGGCATGACCACGGGAAATCCCGTCACCGTCAAGGAAAACGAGCGGGCTGTGGTGGAGTATGGCTACGAAAGCGGCACTATCCACGCGGTGCCGCCACCGTCCCGCACGGGAAAGCGGGTGGCGGTGGTGGGCACCGGCCCCTCCGGCCTGTCTGTGGCAGACCTCCTCAACAAGCGGGGCCACAAGGTGACCATGTACGAGCGCAGCGACCGGGTTGGTGGTCTTCTGATGTACGGCATCCCCAACATGAAGCTGGAAAAGTGGGTCATTGACCGCCGGGTGGATATCCTGAAAGAGGAAGGCATTGAATTCAAGACCAACGTGGACGTGGGTCGGGACATCGGTGCGGAAGAATTGAAAGCCCAGTATGACGCCGTGGTGCTGTGCTGCGGTGCCAAGCAGCCCCGGGACATCGGCGCACCGGGCCGGGACGCTGAGGGCATCTACTTTGCGGTGGATTACCTCAGCAGTGTCACCAAGAGCCTGCTGGATTCCGGCTTTGGCGATGGCAGGGCTATCACCGCCTCCGGCAAGAAGGTGCTGGTCATCGGCGGCGGCGACACCGGCAACGACTGCGTGGGCACTGCCATCCGGCAGGGCTGTACCTCTGTGACCCAGCTGGAAATGATGCCCTGCCCGCCCACCTGCCGTGCCCCCGGCAACGACTGGCCCGAGTGGCCCCGGGTGCTGAAGACCGACTACGGCCAGCAGGAGGCCATCGACAAATTCGGCTGTGACCCCCGGCTGTACAAGACCACCGTCAAGGAGTTCTACAAGAACGAAAACGGGCAGGTCTGCGGCGCGCTGATCGCCAAGCTGGAAAGTCAGGTAGTGGACGGACGGCGCATGATGGTGCCCACCGGCGAGGAATTTGCCATCGAGTGTGATCTGGTGCTGATTGCCGCCGGCTTCACCGGCTGTGAAAGCTATGTGGCGGAAGCCTTCGGCGTAGACATGACCCCCAGAGGCACCGTGGCGGATAAAAAGTACGCTACCAGCCAGCCCGGCGTTTTCGCCTGCGGCGATATGCGCCGGGGCCAGAGCCTTGTGGTCTGGGCACTGCGGGAAGGCCGTGACACCGCCGCCGTGGTGGATGAATACCTGATGGGATATACGAACCTGTGACTCTGTGCCCCCGGGCTTGAAGACCCGGGGGCATTCCCATGCCTTGCAAAGCTGGAAAAAACTGCTATAATATACCAGAATCTAAGCAAGAGGAGACAATCATGATTATCAAACGGAATTTTGACTATTACGGGTCAAACCGTCCCCTGCACATTTATCTACCGGAGGATTACTACCAGACCAGCGAGCGCTACCCGGTGATGTATTTCTTTGACGGGCACAACCTGTTTTATGACAGCGACGCTACCTACGGCAAAAGCTGGGGGCTGAAAACCTTCCTGGATGGCTGGAACAAGAAGATGATCATCGTGGGCATGGAGTGCAGCCATGTTGGCAACGAGCGGCTGGAGGAGTACCTGCCGTACCCAGCTACCACCACAGCCTTCGGGCCGCTGGCGGTGAAGGGAAATGAGACGCTGGAATGGATCGTAAATCAGGTCAAGCCCATGATCGACCGGGACTACCGAACCTACCCCAACCGGCAGTGTACCGGCATCGCCGGCTCCAGCATGGGCGGCCTGATGGCTATTCGAGGAGTCCTTCACTACAATTTCTGCTTTTCCAAGGCAGCCTGCGTGTCCAGCGCCATCGGCTTCTGCCCGGAATCCGTCATGGCGGAAGCCTACGGCACGCACATCGACCCGGATACCAGAGTGTACCTGTCCTGGGGCTCCCAGGAGGCCTGGGGGGAGCACGATCCCTGGCATGAGGATCCCCGCAGTCCCTCCTACCGCTGGAACCATGCCATCGCCCGGCAGGTGGAGAGCCGCGGCGGCGCGGCCTGGGCCTATTGTCAGCCCGGCGGCGGCCACTGCGCGGCAGACTGGGAAAAGCGGGTTCCCGACTTTATGGACTTCCTCTGGATGCGTTGACAGACGAGGCCAGCCGGGATTATCTGACGGGCCTGCTGAATCGGCGGGGGCCGCGGACGGCCATGGAATCCCTGCGCCGGGAAGGCCTTCCTCTGGCGGTTTATCTGTTCGATCTGGATGATTTGAAGAAGACAAACGATGCCTGTGGGCACGAAATGGGAGACCGGCTCATTTGGGTCCACTTGCTCCGTGGGAATCGCTCTGTGCGCCCGTCCTCGGTGCTGATCGAGCGGGCGGATCAGGCTGTGTACCGGGCCAAGCGGGAAAATAAGGGGGGCTACATCCTGTGGGAAGGCTCCGCTCAGGGCAATACGGCGGAATAATCGGCATTTTCCATTCATTTTCCGGCAGAAAACGATAGATTTTCGGCGGGTTTTACCACCAGTCAACAGTTGACAAGTATTTCCTGCGGTGATAAACTATTTTGTGAAGAGTAAAGGCGCTTTTCCCGAATAGGGATGAAGCGCCTTTTTCATAAATACGGAGGGAAAAGCCTATGGATGGACTCATTGCGCACAGTGAAACGATCAATAAGCTGCTGGCCCGCTACGGCGTGAAATTCGGCATCTACAAAAACGGCGAATTCAGGGAGCAGCTGTTCCCCTTTGACCCCATCCCCCGGGTCATCGGCCACGAAGAATTTGCCTATCTCGAAAAGGGCCTGCGGCAGCGGGTGGATGCCCTGAACTGCTTCCTGCGGGATATTTACGGAAAAAAGCAGATTTTGAAGGACGGCGTCATTCCGGAGGAATTTGTGTTCTCCGCCAAGGGGTATCTGCCCCCCTGTGACGGCGTTGTGCCGCCCAAGGGCATCTACAGCCACATCTCCGGCGTCGATCTGGTGCAGTCGAAAAATGACAGCTGGTACATTCTGGAGGATAACCTCCGTGTTCCCTCCGGCGCGTCCTACCCCATGATCGCCCGGGAGTTCCAGCGTAAGAGCGCCCCGGCGGCGTTCCTGCACAACAGCGTCATCGACAACCGAAACTACGCTCAGATGCTGAAGAGCGTTATGGACAACGTGAACACCGGCGGCATCAACGTGATTCTGTCTCCGGGACGGTATAACGCAGCCTTCTTCGAGCACTCCTATCTGGCCGAGCGCACCGGGGCGGTGCTGACCACCGGCAGCGATCTGGTCTGCGAAAACGATAACCTCTACTATGTGGACTACGAGGGCAGAAAGCGTCGGGTGGGCGCGGTGTACCGCCGGATTTCCGATGAGTACCTTGACCCCATGACCTTCTACGAGGATTCCGTCATCGGCATTCCCCACGTCTTCGAGGCCTATCGCAAGGGCAACGTGGCTCTGCTGAACGCCCCCGGCAACGGCGTGGCGGACGACAAGGGCATCTACTACTTTGTGCCCAAAATGATTCGCTACTATCTGGGCGAGGAAGCCATTTTGCAGAACGCACCCACCTACCTGCCTTACTACCAGCAGGACATGAAGTATACGCTGGACAACTTCGACAATCTGGTGATTAAGGATGTAGCGGAAGCCGGCGGCTACGGCGTGGTCTTCGGCAACAGCCTGACAAAGGAGCAGAAGGCGGACTTTATCACCCTGCTGAAAAATGAGCCTCGCCGTTTCATCGCTCAGGAGGTCATTGACTTCTATGATCTGGACATTCTGGATGAAAATGGCGGACGGGTGCCCAGAAAGGCCGATCTTCGGGCCTTCGTGCTCACCGGCAGCACCACACAGGTCTGGCCCAGCGGCCTGACCCGGTTCTCCCGGAACCCCAATTCGTTTATTGTCAATTCTTCTCAGGGCGGAGGTTTTAAGGATACATGGGTATTATCACGCTAGAAAAGAGTAATAATCTGCTCTGGCTGGGCAGATACACCGAGCGGGTGCACACCACCCTGAAATACTACATCGAGGCCACGGACCGGATGATCGACCGGGATCCGGGCTACTACGCCATTTTCTGCGAAAAAATCGGCATTCCGGACATTTACGGCTCCCGGGAGGCCTTCTGGACCCGGTATCCCTTCGATACCGACGACCCCAATTCCATTTTCAGCAACCTCTACCGGGCCTATGACAACGCCATCGTCATGCGCGACTACATCGGCACCGAAACCATGGCCTACATCCAGCTGGCCATTGATGATATGAAGTCTGCCCGCCGGGTGGACACCTACCTTGCTGACCTGATGCTGGTCATCGACCATATTCTGGCTTTCTGGGGCTGCGTCAACGACCTCATCTACGACGAGCAGACCCGCAACATCATTAAGTTGGGCAAGGGCATCGAGCGGCTGGCTCTGTACCTGAGCCTTGACCGTCCACTGGCGGACATCCACCGGGAGTACACCAGAATGAAGCAGTTCCTGCGCAAGTCCCATATGCACTACGATGAGAGCGTGCTGTACACCATCGACAATATGCTCTTTGAGGACGAGGTCTGCTACAACACCGTCCGCAGCCTGATCAGAAACCTGATCACCGAGTAAGAAAAGAGGGATAGCATTCAAACTCTTTCCTTCCAATATGAACTGACGGCAAGCTACAGCGCGCCGATTCGGCGGCATAACTTTGCGTTTTCCTTCCTGCCGGCGGACACTGTCCGCCAGCAGGTGCTGTCTATGGATGTTTCCGTCCCGGGCTGCGACAATGTCCGGCAGTCTCTGGGGCAGTTTGGCTCCCGGCGGATTTATGGGTGCATCGACAGCCCCCACACCGATTTTACCATCGCGGTTTCCGGTAAGGTGAAGACCGGACTGGAAATCTTTGAGGAATTCTGCGAGGATCCCTTAGAAAGCGCGGTCTTTCGGGTGCAGTCCGGCCTGACCCAGCCGGGACCTGCCATCCGGGCCTTTCACGATTCTCTGGACTTATGCGGCAGCGCCTATGACCGGGCGATGGCCATCCGCAAAGCCGTCCATGAAGCATTCTCTTATCAGCCCGGCGCCACTTCTGTCCATGAAAGCGGGGAGGATGCCTTTGCCAGAAAACAGGGCGTGTGTCAGGACTATGCCCATGTCATGCTGTCGCTGCTGCGCATGGAGGGCATTCCGGCCCGGTATGTGACGGGAATGCTGGTGGGGGAGGGAGCCTCCCACGCCTGGGTGGAGGCCCTGTGCGGAAACTGGTGGTACGGCTTTGACCCCACCAACGACCTGCTGGTGGACGACAGCTATATCCGGGTCAGCTGCGGGCGGGATTCCGCCGACTGCGCCATTATTCGCGGCACCTTTCTGGGATGGGCTGTTCAGATGCAGCGGGAGCAGGTGCGCGTAGAAAAATACGAGGAGAAGATATGATTGAAACAGTTGTGTCCGTGGGGTATCCCGTGGACGAAACTCTGCATATTAAAAAGAACCGCCTGATCCCAGAAGCGGGGTTGTCAGGCGGTGAAAAGCGTATCAGCATCGTCACCGGAACCCACGGCGACGAGTTGGAAGGGCAGTATGTCTGCTATGAATTGCAGCGGCGCGTCCGGGAGCACCCGGATTGCTTAAAAGGCATCGTGGATGTGTACCCGGCCCTGAACCCTCTGGGCATCGACTCCATCACCCGGGGCATTCCGGCCTTCGACCTGGATATGAACCGGATTTTTCCCGGCGCGGAGAACGGCTCCATGCCGGAATACATTGCCGCCCGCATTGTTGACGACCTGAGCGGCAGCGATATGGTCATCGATATCCACGCCAGCAATATTTTCCTGAGAGAAATTCCCCAGGTGCGCATCAATACCCTGTCCCGGGACGTGCTGGTGCCCTACGCAAAGAAGTTGAACATCGATTTCATCTGGGTTCACGCGGCGGCCACGGTGCTGGAATCCACCCTGGCCTACTCCCTCAACAGCATCGGCACCCCGACGCTGGTGGTGGAGATGGGCGTGGGTATGCGCATCACCAAGGCGTACGGAAATCAGCTGGTGGACGGCATTTTCGCCCTGATGAAGGACATGGGTATCTGGGCGGGAGATGCCATCACCCCGAAGGAGCCCATCATTTCCGAGGACGGCGAGGTGTCCTTCATTAACGCCGGGGTTTCCGGCGTGTTCGTTCCAGCGGTGGAGCACTGGAAGGACGTAAAGCAGGGAGAACACATCGGCGATATTCTCAATCCCCTCACCGGCGAGATCGCCGAACGGATTCTCTCCCCCGCCGATGGTATCGTGTTCACCCTGCGGGAATACCCCATCGTGTCCGAAGGCTCGCTGATCGCGAGAATTCTGGCGTAAGGAGGCGGAAGTCTTGAAAGAGGAAATCATTTTCGAAATTGGTTCCGTCTACCGGGAGCCTTTGAAAATTCGGGGCTTCTCCTTTGGCAGCGGCGAAAAGTCCCTGTGCATCGTGGGAGCCACCCGGGGCAACGAGGTGCAGCAGGTCTACCTCTGCTCCCAGCTCATCCGGATTTTCACCCGGCTGGAAGAGCAGGGCAAGCTCTGCCCCGGCAAGTCCATTCTGGTGATCCCAACGTTGAACAGCCACTCCATGAATATCGGCAAGCGCTTCTGGTCGGCGGACAATACGGACATCAACCGAATGTTCCCGGGCTATAACCTGGGCGAAACCACCCAGCGCATTGCCGCCGGGGTCTTCGATCGCATCAACGACTACCGGTACGGCATTCAGTTTACCAGCCACTATATGCAGGGCTTCTTCGCCCCTCATGTGCGGATGATGAAGACCGGCTTTGAGGATGTGGAGAAGGCCATGGACTTCGGCCTGCCCTATGTCTATCGCCGGGATGCCCGGCCCTACGACACCACCACCCTGAACTACAACTGGCAGATCTGGGATACCAAGGCCTTTTCTCTTTACACCGATGTTACCGACCGTATCGAGCCGGCCAGCGCCCTGGAGGTTATGGAGGCGGTGCTCCGGTTTCTTGGCAAGAACGGGATTCTCAACTACACCTGTCCCGGCGGCTATGCCTCACAGCTCATTGAGGGCAGCTCCATGGTGAACGTCAAGACCAACGCCGCCGGATTCTTCCTGCGCAAGGCCCAGGTCAACGCCCGGGTGAAGCAGGGGGAGCTGCTGGCCCAGATCATGGACCCCTATCTGGGTACGGTGATTGAGGATGTGGTGTCCCCTGTGGACGGCATTGTGTTTTTCCACGCTTCCCAGCCCATTATTTACTCTCATACGTCTCTGTTCCGCATTATTCCCACATAATAACACTGTCATTGCGAACCAGCGCGCACGCTGGTGTGGCAATCCGTTCTCCTTAACAATGTCGGTTATCTGACATGGTATGGGGATGCGGACTGCCACACCAGTGACATCGGTCACTTACTTCGCAATGACAGTTTTTCTGTTCGATGGTTTTATTCAACAGTCTCCGCAGGAGTCTCTTCCTCCACAGTGGGAGCTTCCTCAGCGGGCGCTTCCTCCACGGGGGCCTCCTCAGTGACGACCTCGGCCTCTACGGGAGCGGGCTTGGGCATCTCCGCGCCGCAGGCGCTGCAGAAGGCGGCATCCTTTGCCACTTCCGCACCGCATTTTTCACAGACGGCCACGCCCTTGGCATCATTGAGCTGATTGCGCAGGGTCTTGATGGTCTGCTCCGCGTTGACGGCGGCAGCCATCAGGCTGGCGAAGCCCTCCTCGTAGTCATCGGCATGGGCGGCGGCGTAGAGCCGGCCCAGCTGGGAGTAGGTGTCCTCCGCGGTTTTCTCAGCCTCGGCGATCTGCAGCTTCAGCTTTGCCACCTCGGACAGATCCTTTGCCTGCTTCACGGCCTTCTCGCCCAGAGCGGCGGCCTTTTTCGTAATATCATCCCAAATTGCCATAGTCAATTCCTCCTTGTTTTGTTTGGTTGTGCCCTCAGTTTAGCACGAAACCGGGGCGGAATCAATAGAATCTGACAAATTCACACAAGGAACTGATATTTTAACCCATCGCCCGCTCTGCTACAGACATGGCCACCGAGTCAGGCGAGCGCGGCAGCTCCCGGACGCAGGCCCCGCAGGCCCGGCCGATGGCGTGGGCAATGGCGGGGGCGGGGGTGTTGATGACGATCTCGCCGATGGATTT
>CAMGCA010000030.1 GCA_946011705.1 uncultured Clostridia bacterium
GCGTTTTCCGTGTCGTAGATGTCGTCCTCGGAGCGGTTGCCCGTCCACTTGATGAGCACCGGAATCTCCGTCACCCGGCGGTAGTCCACATCCACATAGATGGCGCCGGGATTCTTATTACCCTGGGTGAAGTCGCTGGGGGATACGTCACTGGGGAAGGTAATGGTGTAGCTCAGAGGAATCCGCTCCCCCGGCTCTTTGATACCGGACAGGTCCACCTTGGCCGCCAGCTTGCTGGAATCCAGCTTGCTCAGGTCGCTTCTCGCACCGGAGAGATTCAGGGACACCGTGTTGGCGGACACGCTGGTGATCATCAGGTTCTCTTCATTTAAGATTGCCTCACCTTCCATAACCACCGGAATATTATAGAAGGTGTTGTTATCTTCAATGCTCACATTGTTTTTCACATACAGCCACAGGCCGAAGGCCACCACCAGGGACAGGAGCATGGAGTAGAGCTTATTTCTTGTCATAGCCGTCATCCTCCTTTGCCTTGCCGGTAAGTTTTTTCAGCACCTGGGCGGGGAAATTGACGCTCTCCTCCTGGGAATCCACCGTATGCAGCTCCTGCCGCAGCAGCTTATCCAGCGTCTCCACCTTCAGGAACCGCTTGAGCATACCCCCCGCAGCCACGGAATTGGAACCGTTTTCCTCAGATACGATGACCACCACCGCGTCGGTAGCCTCGCTCATGCCCACGCCGGCCCGGTGCCGGGTGCCCAGCTCCGGAGCCAGGTTCTCGTTGTTGCTCAAGGGAAGCACACAGCCCGCCGCCGCAATGCGCCCATCCCGGATAATCATGGCGCCGTCGTGGAGGGGAGAATTCTTGAAGTAATTGTGCCTTCCCAGCTGGGCGGCCACCTGGGCGTCAATGGCCGTGCCGGTTTTGAAGTATTCCTCCAGCCGCTGATCCCGGGCAAACACGATGAGCGCGCCCACCTTCTTCCGACTCATGGCCTCGCAGGCCCGGACGGTCTGGGTGATCACCGCATCCATCTCCTGCACCTGCCGGGGCATTCCGAAAAACTTACTGATTTTCACATTGCCCAGGTGGTCCAGCATCCGCCGCAGCTCCGGCTGGAACAGCACCACAAAGGCCAGCAGGCCCACAGCCAGAAACTGGTTTAGAAGCCAGTTGATGGTATACAGCTTTGCCGCGCTGGTGATCCAGGCAATCAGCACCAGCGCGATGACCGTGCGGGCCAGTCGCATGATATGAGGCGTCCTGAGAAGGGGCAGCAGCTTATAAATCAGATAGGCGACCACAAGGATATCCAGATAATCAGACCACTGCATTTTCAGAATCTGCTGAATAATGTTCATCTTCCCATCAACCTTCTTTCTATCCCGAAACCATAGGCGCAATGAGCCATGGTATACTTATCTATTATCTGTTCCATTATAGCGGATTCAGGCCCCGATAGCAATAGGAATTTCTGTAAAAATTTTATGACCGGATGGGCGATAATTTGGCTGCTGCCCGGAGAAATGCATCGATTTGCGCTTTTGTGGTGTCAAAGCCCAGGCTGACCCGGACGGTGCCCGTTTCCAACGTTCCGGCACTCTCGTGGGCCAGAGGTGCGCAGTGCAGTCCCGCCCGGACGGCGATGCCCTGCCGGGCTAAAACTTCCGCCGCTTCCTCGCAGTCCTGCCCCGGCAGGAAGGATACCGTTGCCGCCTGATGGGCTCCGGCGAACACCCGGAAGCCCTGCTGCACAAGGCCCCGGACGCAGTGCCGCAGGCTCTGCTGCTCCTGCCGGAAAACGGAATCCGTTCCCACCCGTTTCAGGTAGCGCAGGCCCTGGGTCAGCGCCGCGTAGCCCGGCACATTCAGGGTTCCCGCCTCCAGCCGTTCCGGCAGCTCCTCCGGCATATCCTGCAAAAATGATTGGGTGCCCGTTCCGCCATAGAGCAGTGGCTCTCCCTTCCGGGCGCAAAGAAGGATTCCCGTGCCGGGCAGGCCCAGCAGGCCCTTGTGCCCCGGCATGGCCACAAATTCCGCACCCAGCGACGAAAAATCGATCGGAAGCGTCCCTGCGGACTGGGCAGCGACCAGGATGAAGTGCACGCCCCGTTTCCGGCACAGGGCCGCCATCTCCCCAACCGGCAGAATAAAGCCAAAAACGTTGGAAACATGGGTGAATACCGCCGCGTCGGCCCCTTTCAGGGCCTTTTCAAATTCCTCCAGCGTATCGTTCCAGTCGAACAGCTTCCGTCCCGCCACCCGAAGGTTTGCCCCCAGAGCGTGCAGCGGGCGGGTGACGGCGTTGTGCTCAAAGCCCGTGACCACCACGGTGTCCCCCGGCTGCACCAGAGACCGAATGGCGATATTCAGCCCGTGGGTGCAGCTGGTGGTCAGCACCACCTGGGCAGGCTGGCAGGAGAACAGCTCAGCCGCCGCCACACGGCAGTCGAACACCGTCTTCGCCGCCTCCATGGCCGCGCCATAGCCGCCCCGACCCGGATTGGCGCAGGTCCGCATGGCTTTTTCCGCAGCCCGGTATACGGCCGGGGGCTTGTGAAAGGAGGTGGCCCCATAGTCAAGGTAGATCATGGGCTACCTCCTCCAGCTGTCCGTCATTTTTCTGCAAATAGACCCGGCGAATGGGAATCTGCCGCTCCGCCAGCAATGCCGTGGCCGGCTCAATTTCCGTTGCCCGCACCTTCAGGGCGTAGCCGCAGCCCTGTTCCTCCATCCAGCGGGGTGTCCGGTGCAGGGCGCACCGAAACCCGCTCCCCTTCAGCAGCCGCTCCCCCTGCTGGGCATAGGTCACCGATCGAAAGGTAATATAATAGTATCTCATGCCCATAACCTCCCCGGCCCAATCTATGCCGGTTCGGCAGATTCCGTGCGGGCGGCAAGGCCGCCTGCTAATGCGTTACGGCCACCGGGCGGTTTTCCTACATCCTTCGGGCCCCTCGAATGGAACTGCCCGGTGGAACAACAACGCCGCAGAGGACGGCAAGGCCGCCTGCTAATGCGTTACGGCCACCGGGCGGTTTTCCTACATCCTTCGGGCCCCTCGAATGGAACTGCCCGGTGGAACAACAACGCCGCAGATGGCAGCAAGGCCGCCTGCTCATGCGTTGCGGACCCAGGCAGCGGCTCTTTTCCTCTGTTTCGGGCCGTTTTTCCTTGCGGCACGTCCAGTATGCCCGCAAAAAACGACTTAAAAAAAGGAAAAAGCGGACTCTTTCCGCTTCCAGAAAGGATCCGCTTGTTCTCTTAGGGGTTATGAAACAGCACCCGATATTATTGTAGCGTGTCCCGGATGTGGGACTGGATTTTGCCTGCCAGACGGGTATACTGGGCCAGCTCTCCGGGCTGCAGCGCCTCCAGACGGGCAGACTCGTAGTTCTGCCGGGCAATCCGCAGATCCGCCAGCACCGGGCCTGCCGCCTCGGGGAAGGTGATGTCCATTCGCCGCGAGCGCTCCTTCCCCTGCCGGATTTCCGTGACCTTCACCAGTCCTCGGGCGGTCAGCCGTTGCAGGGACAGAGAAAAGGTGCTTCCGGGCAGGTTCGCGAAATCCGCCGCTTCCCGGCGGGTGGGCTGGAAATTCAGCTCCCACAGTGCCAGCAGGAGCCGGGCATCGGAAAGGGTCAGGTCATTTTTCAGGGCCGCGGTTTCCAGATATCGGTCCAGCAGCTTCCGCTCCCGGAAGGCGTCATACAGAACGCCCTCCCCGTCCAGAACGTGAGGGCAAACCTGCATCCGTTCATCCCCCAACTTCCTGGAATTGGGCAGCACCGCTGGGGGAACGGAGCCGTCCCCGGCGGCATCCAGCAGGAACCGATAGACCTTCAGGCGGCACTTTTCGTACTCTTCTTCGTCCAGAACCGTCTTGAAAAATTTGTGGTAGTCCTCAAAAACCGTCAGCTTCATTTTCACGGTTTTGCTGATGGACATACTCTGGGATGCCAGAGAGCCTTTGGTCTTGACGTAATAGTAAATGGGAATCTGAATGGCGCGGAAGAACTCCGCGTAGCGGATGTATTCCAGATTGAACATGAAGTCCTCGCACCAGCTGATCTCCGGATCCATCCGCAGATGGTGCTTTTCCACAATGGAGCGGCGGTAGAGCTTGTTCCACAGCACGCCATAGTAGAAGTCGGCGGGATTCTCCATCATGTGGGCAGCGTACTCCTCCCGGGTCATGATGCCATCCTCCTCGATATCCCCCTTCTGAGATACCCGATCCCCCACCACCCGGTAGAAGTCGGAAACCACCATATCGCAGGGGCCTCCTTCCATGCCCCGCACCAGGGAGCGGGTGGCGTCGGTGGTGATCCAGTCATCGCTGTCCAGGAACTGCAGGTATGTTCCTTTCGCGTGATCCAGCGCCAGATTCCGGCTGGCGGAGACACCGGCGTTGGCCTGATGGAAGACCCGAACCCGGCCGTCCCTGTCCGCGCGGGCATCACAGATGGCGCCGGAACCGTCGGTGCTGCCGTCATCCACCAGCAGCAGCTCAAAATCCTTGTACTCCTGATTCAAAATGCTGTCGATACAGCGTCCAATGGTTTTTTCCGCATTGTAGACCGGGACGATGATGCTGACGGTGGGACTCATAGGCCTGCTCCTTTTGGAAGACGTTTTTTCTATTTTGTGCATTCGGCTTTGCTCAGCTACATTGTGCTTTAGCTAACTAAGAAAACATGTCATTGCGAGCCAGTGCGCACACTGGCGTGGCAATCCGTACTCCTCTTTGTGCCGGGTACGATATTGGAACGTGAAAAGGGGAACGGATTGCCACGTCGGGCTTCGCCCTCCTCGCAATGACATGCTAATTCGCTAAATTCTTCTTGAGCTGCCTAAGCACTTCCAGTCGAGGGGCCCAAAGGATGTACGATAACCACCTAGCATTCGTGACGCATTGTCTGCGGCCACTGGCCGCCGGTCGAGGGGCCCTAAGGATGTTGGCTATCAACCCGGCGTTCGTAACGCATTGTCCGCGGCGACTCGCCGCTAAATTCTCCTTTCGCTGAGTGAAACCGACATACGCACTCTATTTTAGCATGCCTGCGGGAACGGCGCAAGATGTCTCGGAATTTCTTTTTCGCCCAGGCGGGAATGCGCGAAGCGCCTCCCTTGACTTTACCTCCGGGGTTTACTATACTGAAAAAAAGCGTGTTTCAGGCTGGTAGGTCAGGCCCGCCGCAGGCGCGAAAGCCCCGGAGGTAATATATGAAAATATCCAAAAGCAGCGCCCAGCAGATTGTGGAAGAAATCGGCAAGCTGGTCAGGCAGAACATCAATCTGATGGACGAAACCGGTCACATCATCGCCAGCAATGACCCCGCCCGGGTCGGGAACTTTCACGCCGGCGCCTATCGCATCATTCAGAATCATCTGACGGAATACTACATCACACCGGAGCTGGAGGCGGAGCTTCCCAATGTCCGCCGGGGCATCAATCTGCCCATTGAAGTGGACGGCGAGGTGCAGGGGGTCATCGGCATCACCGGCGACTATTCCGAGGTAATCAAATACGGTCAGATCGTCAAGAAAATGGCGGAAATCCTGATCCGGGAACGGATGGTGCTGGATAACCGTCAGCTGGACCAGCGGGTGCGCAGCCGGTTCCTGGAGGACTGGATTCTGGGCAGCGGTTTGAGCAACCCCCAGTCCCTCTCCGCACGGGGCTTCGCCCTGGGTATCGACATCCGCAGCCCCAGGCGGTGTATTGTGACCTCCGCCCGAAACCGGGAGGAATTCACCGGCTCTCTGGAAGGGCAATTGGTGCTCGAACAGGTAGAGGGACTGGTCAGCGCCCGGATTCAGGAGCAGGGCGGAATTATTCTGCGCAACGCCGCCCGGCAGATTCTGCTTCTGCGGCTGCAGGAAACCGCGTCGCTGGAGAAAATCTGTCTGGAAATCGCCCGGACCGTGCAGGCCCGGCTTGGGGTTCCCATGATCTTCGGCATTGATGGGCAGGCCGAGGATATACACGCCGCCTACCTGCAGGCAAACCGGGCCTGGCGTACCTCCACCTACAGCGACTCCACCATCACCCGCTTTGAGTCGCTGAACACAGAGCTTCTGCTGGACGACCTGTCCCGGGGAAGCAAGCAGGAATACCTTCGGAAAATATTCCGCGGCTGCACGGCGGAGGAGGTTGCCGACCATGTGGCGCTGCTGGAGGTCTTCTTCGCCGTGGAAGGCTCCCTGCAAAGGGCTGCCCAGCGGCTGTTTATTCACAAAAACACCATGCAGTACCGGCTGAAACGGCTGGCGGAGGATACCGGCCTGGATGTCCGCAAGCCCAGTCAGGCGCCCTCGCTGTATCTGGCGATGCTGCTGTATCTGGATCTCAGCCGCGGTGACGATGATCTTGGATTTTGACATTTTTTGTCATCCGGAACAATAATAAGGGTTATTTTGCGTTCTTCAGAACATTGAATTTTTATGCGGAACATTATAATATAATAGCTAAGAGGGCAGAGTGAAACGTGCGCCGATCTGTGCATTCTGCTCAATATTCTGTGAGGAGGAATTCATCATGACCGGCCTACCACTCATTATTGTATTTGTTCTGGCAATCGTAGTAATGATCGTCGCAATCTCCAAGTACAAGATTCATCCCTTCCTGTCCATCATGAGCGTCTCCCTGATTCTGGCGCTGCTGGCGGGCATCCCGCTGGGTGACATCGCCGGTGGCATCGGCGCCGGGTTCTCCGGCACCTTCAGCTCCATCGGCATCGTCATTATTCTGGGCGCCCTCATCGGCACCATTCTGGAGCAGACCGGCGCCGCCCTGAAGCTGGCGGATATGGTCGTCAAGCTGGTGGGGCAGAAAAACCCCGAGCTGGCCATTGAGCTGATGGGCTGGGTCGTCTCCATCCCCGTGTTCTGTGACAGCGGCTTCGTCATTCTCGATCCCATCCGCCGCGCGATGGTGCGCCGCACCGCTACCTCCAGCGTTGCCATGACCGTGGCTCTGTCCGCCGGTCTGTACATCTCCCATGTGTTCATTCCTCCCACGCCCGGCCCCATCGCTGCCGCCAACACCCTGGGCATCGGCAATAACCTGCTGCTGGTCATGGGCATGGGCGTTGCCGCCTCCATCCTGCCTCTGATCGCCGGCCTTCTGTTCGCCAAGTTCATCGGCAAGAAGGTCAAGAGCGCCGACGAGACCGGCTCCGCCACCGAGACCGTCAAAACCTACGAAGAGCTGGTTGCCGGCTACGGCAAGCTGCCCGGCGGCTTCAACGCCCTGGCTCCCATCATTGTCCCCATTGTCCTGATGGCTATGGGCTCCATCGCCTCCATGGCAGGCTGGACCGGCATTGCCTTCGACCTGTTCAACTTCCTGGGCAAGCCCGTTATCGCCCTGGCTGTGGGCACCGTCTTTGCTGTGATCCAGCTGGCCACCGCCCAGAAGATGGATAACTTCTACCAGCTGACCAACGACACCCTGAAGGTCACCGGCCCCATCCTGTTCGTCACCGCTGCCGGCGGCGTGCTGGGCAAGGTCATCGCCTCCAGCGATATGGTCACCTACATCACCGAGAACGCGGCTGTCCTCGGCTCCGTGGGCATCTTCTTCCCCTTCCTGCTGGCCGCCATTCTCAAGTCCGCTCAGGGCTCCTCCACTGTCGCCATCACCACCACCGCCGGTATCGTAGCTCCTCTGCTGGGCGCCATGGGTCTGGACACCCCCGCGAAGGCGGCTCTGGCGGTTATGGCCATCGGCGCCGGCGCTATGACCGTGTCCCACGCCAACGACTCCTACTTCTGGGTTGTGACCAACTTCGGCCAGATGACCCCCGATCAGGGCTACAAGACCCAGACCACGCTGACGCTGGTTCTCGGCCTGTCCGCCATGGTTGGTATCTTCATCCTGAGCCTGATCTTCTGATTGATCGTATATTTCCGGGCAGGGCGGCATAGCTGCCCTGCCCCTTTTCAAACGAAATGAGGTATCATTATGGATATGACAATGCGCAAACGCGCTGACCAGATTGTAGCGGCATCCATCCAGGCGGTTCAGCCGGACGATGCGGTGGCCAGAGCCTTAAAGGGCGCGGCCTTCCCCGGCAGGGTTCTGCTGGTCGCCGCCGGAAAAGCCGCCTGGCAGATGGCTAAAGCCGCCCGGGTCTGTCTCGGTGACCGGATCGACAGCGGCGTGGTGGTCACAAAGTACGGCCACGTCATGGGCCCGCTGGGCAATTTTGTCTGCCGGGAGGCGGGGCATCCGGTGCCGGATGAAAATTCCTTCGCCGCCACCCAGGCCGCGCTGGATCTGGTAGCGAATCTGACAGAAAACGACACGGTTCTGTTCCTGCTCTCCGGCGGCGGCAGCGCCCTGTTTGAAAAACCGCTGGTGCCGGGAGAAGTTTTGCAGGACATCACCGGGCAACTGCTGGCCTGCGGCGCGGATATTGTGGAGATAAACACCATCCGCAAGCGCCTGTCCGCGGTGAAGGGCGGACGGTTCGCCGAATGCTGCGCCCCGGCGAAGGTTTTTTCCATCGTGCTGTCGGACATTCTGGGGGACCCGCTGGATATGATCGCCTCCGGCCCGGCGGTGCCGGACACCACCACCTGTGCCCAGGCGGAGGCCATCGCGCAAAAGTATGCCCTGCGCCTGACGGAGGAAGCCAAAGCCTGTCTGCGTGCCGAGACCCCCAAGCAGCTTACCAATGTGACCACCCAGATCACCGGTTCCGTCCGGGAGCTGTGCGCCGCCGCCGCGGCGGAATGCAAAAAGCTGGGCTACGAGCCGGTACTGCTGACGGACCAGCTGTGCTGTCAGGCAAGGGAGGCGGGCAGCTTCCTTGGCTCCATTCTGCGCACCCACCATGGTCAGGGTCGGAAGCTGGCTTTTCTTGCCGGCGGCGAAACCGTCGTACAGCTCACCGGCCACGGCAAGGGTGGCCGCAATCAGGAGCTGGCGCTGGCGGCGGCCCCGGGGCTGGACGGACTGTCCGGAGTGTGCGTATTCAGCGTGGGCAGCGATGGAACCGACGGCCCCACGGATGCGGCGGGCGGCTATGTGGACGGTCAGTCCAACGAGGAGCTGACCGCGAATGGTCTGTCCGTATTTGGGGTGTTGAAGGAAAACGATGCCTATCACGCGCTGGACAGCATCGGTGGTCTGATCATCACCGGCCCCACGGGCACCAATGTCAACGATGTGGCTGTTGCGTTGGTGGATGGGTAATGCAGGAAGAACGAAGACGCCCTTTCATCGCTCTGGGGCAAAACATTGCCAGTAATTTAAATATACCTGCTTTTCCCGGCCTGAAATCAGTTCGCGCTGATTTCGGCTGACAAAGCGGGAACATCTCAAGGCTCCGTGCCAGAATTCCGTTCATATAGGCGATCAGCGTGCCGTAATTGGTGATCGGCACGCCCTCATCCACAGCGCATGGGGAGAAGGTCGCCGATGATGCGTTTGTCGCTCCGAGCCTGATTCAGCCGGGCGATTCGTCCCTTCAGCTCATGAATTCCCTCACTCCGCAGGGCGCTGACGTCGATCTCGTGCTCCCCGGCGGCAGGAATCGCTTCCAATAAATCGGATTTGTTATAGACGATGAGATAGCTGATTTCCCAGGCCCGGAACAGATCGGGCAGCTGCCCATCGCAGTCCTGCAGCCCCTCGGCGGCATCCATCACCAGTACCGCGATGTCCGTTTTATTTAGGGCAACACCGCATAATGGGGCAAGGAGATTCAGCGAGAGATTTTGGCCCAAGCGAAAGTATGGAAAATGCGGGAATACTGGATGTATTTCCCATTTTTCATACTGCACGATTGGGGCAAAAGAACCGCCGAATCCCGCAGCTCCCATTATGCGGTGTTGCCTTAGAACTTCTAAATGAGCAAATTCAGATTTTGGACAAATTACAGGAAAAGGAAGCGCCCAAAGCCTCCCTTGTGTAAAGGGAGGTGGCACGGCGTAAGCCGTGACGGAGGGATTGTTGCGGGACAATCTTACCATTTCGCCGGAACCTTATGTGAATTTGTAACCTTTTGCCGCACAATCCCTCAGTCAGCTTCGCTGACAGCTCCCTTTACACAAGGGAGCCTCGAGCACCGCCGCTCCGGTGCAACTACGAAAATTTGCGCAATTTTCAAATTTGCTTATTTAGAGTAGAACTTGCTTTGTTATTCTATCCTGGCCATTCTCGGCCCCAGCGGCGCCGGGAAAACCACATTGCGGCGCAGGACACCGAGCCAGCAGATAATGGTGGACAACCGGGATTCCGCACCCGCCACGAATTTGACCAGAGACACCAGGGCGGTGAACAGGGGAAGCAGCTGGGCGATCCGCCAGCCGACGGTCAACTCTCCCGTGTTCATAGCGGTTATTTCGAGTAGGCAGCCTTGGAGCTGACGCCGCTGAGCCGGCCAATCTTGCCGGACAGGGCGTTGATCACGTCCTGAGGCGCATCGATGGCAATGCTGATGATGTTGATGCCTCGGGAGCGATAAGGAATACCCATGCGGCCGATGATGTATTCGCTGTACTGGTGCAGGATGTCGTTCATAGCCTGCACGGAAGCGGGGTCCTCGATGATAATGCTGATGACGGCGACTCTTGTGTCCATTTGAAATTCCTCCTAAAACAAAAAAGCCACACCCGAAGGATGCAGCTTCCCGAAAAATATGCCCCAAAACCCGCGGAACGCGGGCAGGCAGCCATTCTGCTGTATCTTTCACCGCAGTACGCGATTTTGGTGTCAGATCAATTACTTCTATTATATAGGAATTACCCGGTCTGTCAAGCCGCAATCTTCCCCGCGGCCATGGAATCGGCAGGCCGTAGGCAGGATCATCCCGCCCCGCCCGGTAGGCGGAGAAGATTTCAAAGCGGAATGTCCCATTGTCCGTCAGTAGGTAGACAGAAGCCAGAACCGCCAGGGTACCGACGCCGACGCACAGCGTCGGACTTTTTCCGAAGACGATTTCTTCTTCAGAAACCCGGACCCACTGTCACGGCCGCGGAACTATTCCGAATGGCTTGGCTGTAACAGGATGATACCACACAACTGGTGGGTTTTTATGCCGAAACACGCGATAGCGTTGAGCGTTTTTCTGAATAACCGGGCAATCCGGGTCAATGGAAAGCAGGATCGGCAAACCCAATCCCGCTCTGTATTTGCAGCCACAGCAAGCGGCAGGAAGCCGCCAGGCGTTCGTTCTTCTCCCTGCGTTGCTGGCCCTTCCTGCGCGTTATCCAATTGTGAATCTTCTGAAAACGATGACAAGAAAAGATTGACAGCGGGGGCCAGTTGCGCTAATATAGCCGGAACGTCAGGGAGCTGCAAAAGCAGAAACCGGCGGATTTCAAATTTATTTTCAGAATTGATGGTGATTTTTATTATAATTAAGGAAAAGAAGCAATATTGTGAGTATATTTCCGGAAAACGCCTGAAGGAGGCTTTCTCCGATGAACGGATTCCCCTGATGACCATGGACCATTTAAGGGCCTTGGATTTTCCCATCAGTCGTAATATTTCCTACGAGCGCACCGTGGATGAATTTTTGGTGCAGCTTGCCACCAACGAC
>CAMGCA010000031.1 GCA_946011705.1 uncultured Clostridia bacterium
CTATAGAAATATCAGCGTCCGATTGTCGAAAACCCCAGTTCTGCGTCAAGCAAAACTGGGGTTTTTTGTTGTATTCTGTTGGAAATCAGGCGCAGAGTATCCTCAAGCCCAAAAAAGTGTGTCATACCGGCTGGGCAGTTCAGTGAAAGACACAGCGTCCTTTTTTCAGCTGACCAGCGTCCGTCACTTGTTTTTCAGCGCCTTGCGCTCAAACTTATCCCGGCTGAACCGCTCCAGGCTGGGCACCAGAATGATGCAGATCAGCGCCGCGGTGAAGCCGCCGTTGTACAGGCAGTAGCCGCCGTGGAGGGTGGGCACGGAGGTCACCAGCAGGTAGTGCATCACCGCCGCCAGGAAGCCGTAGCGCCAGCCGTACTTGTCTGCGAGGGGGCGGAGACCGGAGGCGTAGCCCAGGCCGACGCAGATGGCCGGGGCGTTGACGGCGAAGGTGAAGGTGCCGCCCACCAGCGGGGAAACCAGACCGCAGACTGTGGAGGCCACAATGTAGCCCAGCATAATGGGCCAGACGTTGCCGGGGTGAGAGCCGGAGTTGCAGGTGGCGAGCATACAGAAGATGATGCCAAAGGTCACGCCGTTGAAGGAAGCGCCGATCAGGTTGTAGTAGCCCAGAATGAACAGACCGAACACGCCCACGTTCATCAGGAACACAGGATTGCCGTAGGTGGAGGAGAAATTGGTCACCAGCGCCGGGTCGATGATCAGCTTCCAGTAGTCCTTGGGACGGCAGCCCAGCGCAAAGGCGATGACGATGCAGGCGCCGAACAGAAGGATGCAAAAGGTATTCACCGTCAGCCGGGAGGCAACCTGCAGCTGGGCCGTGTCGGCACCGGCGGGCAGGGCCACGCCCAGGGTCTTGAACAGGGTGGCGTTCAGGAAGAAGGCGGTCATGCCCACGGGCAGAGCGGCGGAGTACAGGTCAAAGCCCTTGTGAACCTTGGGGGAGTTGGCAAGTCCGGCGGGCAGGAAGAAGCCAATGAAGAAGCCTACAACCAGCGCAATGAGGATGCCCTCCAGATTGAAGCCGATGGCCTCGGCGTTGGGGTAGCGGATCATCAGGTCCGTAATCAGGGGCGCAATGCCGGTGGAGAAGAGCATGGCGTTGACATTGGCGCCGAACTTCTCCTTTTTCACCAGACAGTAGATCATCACACCGAAAATGGTGGGCCAGATGTTCAGAATGTTGATGCCCCAGGAGCCGAAGCCCAGGGTCAGCACGAAGGCCAGAGTGGACACATTGGTGGGGGTGGCCTTAAACACGATGTACAGCAGCAGACAGATCAGGCCTACCAAGCCCATGTTCAGGAAGGTGGCGGAATAGCCGCCGATGAAAAAGTAGTTGGTGGACAGCTTGCTGGGCTGGCTAAGAATCTGCCACAGACCGGTAAACATACTTGCCCGGTCGGGCATAATCACAGCGGCGATGAGAAACGCGGCGGTGAAGAAGGCGAAGAACAGCTTCAAAAATTCGCCTTCGGTCATGGAGCGGATCTTTTTCATGAAAAACACCTCTGATTTTGCAGTCGGATCGTCTAAAACAAAAAATGGACAACCCAGCCTCAATACTGAATTGCCCAGACGGTCGGCATATCTTCTCCCACACTCCACCGCGGTGTACCGCGAAATCCGTCAGTCATGCAGAAGCTTGCGTACATTGTACGAAAGTGATCCCGATTTGTCAACTGGTACTTTACCCATAAAACAGAGTCATCATTTGTCACTTTCCACGGGAGCTGCTCCCATTTGTCACTTTCCACATGGCAGCTGCGCGAAACCTGTCAGAAATTGTCTTTCTGCGGACTTGACGCATTTTTTGGCCCGTGGTATAATTTTACCGTAAAGAGAGAAACCCTTATGACTGACGGATTCGTGGAGCACCACATGGAGTAAGGGCATATGTTTGCGTGCGAAATGATTTCACGCACTGCCGACCGTCTGGGCACACTTTTCCTGCGTTCAGGATAGGTGCGCCCATTTTTTGTTGCTATTTTTGGAGGTAACCCATGAAAAAAGTTGGAATTGTCATGGGCAGTGACAGTGATCTGCCTATCCTGCGCAAGGCTATGGACACCCTGGATTCTCTGGAGATTCCCTACGAGTGCCACATCTATTCCGCCCACCGCACCCCGGAGGAGGCCCGCCAGTTCGCCCTGAACGCCCGGAAAAACGGCTTCGGCGCCATCATTGCCGCCGCCGGTATGGCTGCCCACCTGGCCGGTGCCATCGCTGCCAACACCACATTGCCCGTAATCGGTATTCCCTGTAAGGGAGCCTGCCTCGACGGCATTGACGCACTTCTTTCCACCGTTATGATGCCCTCCGGAATCCCGGTGGCCACCGTAGCCATCAACGGAGGCGTGAATGCCGCTTTGTTATGCGCCCAGATCATCGCCGTGGAGGATGCCGCCCTTGCCGCCCGGCTGGACGCCAAGCGGGCCGCCGACACCGCCAAGGTTCTCGAAAAGGATGCCGCGCTGCAGGCGGAACTGAATAAGTAAAAGCCCGTGTCATCCTGAGCGAGCGAAGCGAGTCGAAGGATCTGCGCAGTTTCGATGATACTGAGCAAAACTCAGTGCGAAGTTCCTTCGACTGCGCGCTTCGCGCTCCGCTCAGGATGACAAGAGGTAAGATTACGCACCCCACAGGGATCGGTTCCCCTGTGAATTCCATAAACCGCTTTCTTTGGCAGCTGTGAAAGAAGCGGGAGCCGGAATCATCGCTTTCCAGCGAGATTCCACAGGCTTCGCAGCGTAGGAGAGGGAAAAAGTCCCTCCCCTGCGTTGCTGTTTTCCAAGCATTCCCTGCATATAATCGTTGTTCGTTATTTTACTTCAAGGAGGATTCCAAAATGGGTGGTTTCTTCGGGGCTGTGTCCCGTAAAAGCTGCAAGTATGATGTATTCTTCGGCACGGACTATCATTCCCACTTAGGCACCAAGCGAGGCGGTCTGGCCTTCTACGACCCGGAAAAGGGCTTCCAGCGCCAGATCCACAACATCGAAAATACCCCTTTCCGCACCAAATTCGAAGGGGATCTGACAAAATTCGAGGGCAGCTATGGCATCGGCTGCATCTCCGACACCGACCCCCAGCCGCTGCTGGTCAGAAGCCACTTAGGGCTTTTCGCCATCTCCACCGTGGGCATCATCACCAACGCCGAGGAGCTGGTGGAAAAGACCTTCTCCGGCCCGGGCCATCAGTTCATGGCCATGTCCTCCGGCGCGGTGAATGCCACGGAGCTGACGGCGGCCCTCATCAACCGCTGCGACAATCTGGTGGACGGCATCCGCTACGCCCAGGCTGCCATCCAGGGCTCCTGCACCATTCTGATTCTGAAGGCCGACGGCCTAATCGCCGCCCGGGATCAGATGGGCAGACTGCCCATCGTCATCGGCAAGAGCGAAAACGGCTACTGCGCCGCTATGGAGTCCTTCGCCTGTCAGAAGCTGGGCTATCAGCCCTGCTATAACCTTGGCCCCGGCGAGATCGTGCAGGTGACTCCCGAGGGCTACACCCAGCTGTCCGCCCCCGGCGAGAAGATGCGGATCTGCGCCTTCCTGTGGAGCTACTACGGCTACCCCAACTCCAATTACGAGGGCGTCAACGTGGAGGTCATGCGCAACCGCAACGGTGAGATCATGGCCCGCCATGAAATGGAAAACGGCACCATGCCCGACGTTGATTACGTTGCCGGTGTGCCGGACTCCGGTCTGCCCCACGGCATCGGCTACGCCAACTACTCCCACAAGACCTTTGCCCGGCCCTTCGTCAAGTACACCCCCACCTGGGCAAGATCCTTCATGCCTTCCAATCAGGAGATGCGCAATCTGGTGGCGGAAATGAAGCAGATTCCCGTGCCGGAGCTGATCGAGGGCAAGAAGCTGCTGCTGGTGGACGACTCCATCGTCCGGGGCACCCAGCTGCGGGAGACGGTGGATTTCCTGTACAAGAGTGGTGCCAAGGAAGTGCATATGCGCTCCGCCTGTCCGCCCATCATGTACGGCTGCAAGTACCTGAACTTCTCCAGCAGCAAGTCCGAGATGGAGCTGCTGACCCGCAAGACCATTCAGGACCTGGAGGGTGCGGTAGGCCAGCAGCATCTGGCTGAATATGCCGACCCCAACACCGAGCGGGGCAAGACCATGCTGGATGCCATCTGCAAGGAAATGGGCTTCGACTCCCTGGGCTACCAGTCTCTGGACGGCCTGCTGGAAGCCATCGGCCTGGATAGAGATAAGGTCTGCACCTACTGCTGGACGGGTGAGGAATAAAACGGATGTCATTGCGAGCCAGTGCGCACACTGGCGTGGCAATCCGTTCTCTGAAATGGTGTGTTTTACCGGGTTCCTAAAAATAACCGGACTTTTGGAGAGCGGATTCCCACGGTCGCTTCGCTCCCTCGGAATGACATGATTTTTGACACACTGATTGTTTGATTCATTGCCGCAGGCAATACCTCAATTTTGCATTTTGCACTTTGCATTTTGCATTACAAAAAGGAGCTTATATCTATGGATCACAAAAATTCCTTCTCCGCCAGCTACGCCGCTGCCGGCGTGGACATCACCGCCGGCTACAAGGCTGTGGAGCTGATGAAAAAGCACGTTGCCCGCACCCGCAATGAAGGCTGCCTGGACGACGTGGGCGGCTTCGGCGGCTGCTTCGGTCTGCCTGTCGCGGGCATGGAGGAGCCGGTGCTGGTGTCCGGCACCGACGGCTGCGGCACCAAGGTCAAGCTGGCCATTCTCATGGACAAACACGACACCATCGGCATCGACGCCGTTGCCATGTGCGTCA
Organism: uncultured Clostridia bacterium; assembly: GCA_946011705.1. Lineage (GTDB taxonomy): Bacteria > Bacillota > Clostridia > Oscillospirales > Oscillospiraceae > Faecousia. The sequence continues at coordinate 4,815 of CAMGCA010000031.1, forward strand.
ACGACATTATCTGCGTGGGCGCGAAGCCCCTGTTCTTCCTGGACTACATCGCCTGCGGCAAAAACGTGCCGGAAAAGATTGCGGAAATCGTGGGCGGCGTGGCCGAGGGCTGCGTCCAGTCCGGCGCGGCGCTGATCGGCGGCGAGACTGCCGAGCATCCGGGTCTCATGCCTGTGGACGAGTACGATCTGGCGGGCTTTGCCGTGGGCATTGTGGACAAGAAGAAGATCATCGACAACACCCGGATGAAGGCGGGAGATGTGGTCATCGCCCTGCCCTCCACCGGCATTCATTCCAACGGCTTCTCCCTGTGCCGGAAGGTCTTCGACATTGATAACAACAACCCTGAGCTGTACGTTGCCCGGGAGGAGCTGGGGGGTAAGACCATCGCCGAAAGCCTGCTGGTTCCCACCAAAATTTATGTAAAACCCGTTCTGGCTCTGCTGGAGCAGGTGGACGTGAAGGGCATCAGCCACATCACCGGCGGCGGCTTCTATGAGAACATTCCCCGCTCCATCCCCGACGGCCTGTGCGCGAAAATCGACAAGTCCAAGGTCAAGGTACTGCCCATCTTCGATGTAATCGCCAAGTGGGGCAACATCCCCGAGCGGGATATGTTCAACACCTACAACATGGGCGTTGGCATGAGCATCGTGGTTCCTGCCGCTGAGGAAGCCAAGGCCATCGAGATTCTGAAGGCAAACGGTGTGGATGCCTACACCATTGCTGTCATTGACGAGAATGAAGAAAAATTGATTATGGAGTGAAAACCAAAATCGCGGTGCTGGTCTCCGGCGGCGGCACCAATTTGCAGGCTCTGATTGACGCACAGGGAAGCGTGTTAACCAGCGGTGAAATCGCGCTGGTGGTTGCCAACAATGCAAACGCTTATGCGCTGGAACGGGCAAAAAAAGCCAATATTCCCACTGCTGTGGTGCTGAAAAAGCAGTGTGGCTCGCAGGAGGCCTTTGAAGAAAAGCTGAAAGAAATTCTGACGCAATACGGCATCGAGGTCATCATTCTGGCGGGCTTCATGACCATTTTAACAGAAAAGTTCACCTCCTGCTATCCCAGACGGATTCTGAATGTCCACCCCTCCCTGATTCCTTCCTTCTGCGGCGAAGGCTTCTACGGCCTGCGGGTGCATGAGGAAGCGTTGAAATACGGCGTGAAGGTCACCGGCGCTACGGTACATTTCGTCAACGAGATTCCAGACGGCGGCGAGATCATCGCCCAGAAGGCCGTCTACATCGAACCCGGCGACACCCCGGAGATTTTACAGCGCCGGGTCATGGAGCAGGCGGAATGGATTCTGCTCCCCCAGGCGGCAGAAATGGTCTGCGCCGGGTTGCAGGAGTAAACCATAAGAAGAATGTCATTGCGAACCAGTCCGCAGACTGGTGTGGCAATCTCCTTCGATTTCTGTGTCCTCTGTCAACCGGGGGATTCCCACGCCAGTGTGCGCACTGGCTCGGAATGACAGTATGTAATATTTAGGAGGAATTGATAAATGAACGTCTACGAAACCAAAACCATGGCGGAAGCCGTGTCCAGCAACACCTACCCCGGTCGGGGCATTGTGCTGGGCGTGACCCCTGACGGAAAAAAGGGCGTCGCCGCCTATTTCATTATGGGCCGCAGCGTCAACTCCCGGAACCGGGTATTCGTGCAGGAGCCGGACGGCATCCGCACCGAGGCCCACGACCCTTCCCTGATGAAGGATCCCCACCTGATCATCTACCATCCCGTCCGGGAAGCCGGGTGTGGCCTGATCGTCACCAACGGTGACCAGACCGACACCATCTGGGAATTCCTTTCTAAGGGCGAGAGCTGGGAAGCTGCCCTGCGCACCCGTCAGTTTGAGGACGACGGCCCCAACTGGACGCCCCGGATTTCCGGCTTTCAGGCACTCGACGGCAGCTATAAGCTGTCCATTCTGAAAGCCGCCGATCCCGAGGGAGCGAACTGCGCCCGGTTCTTCTACGAGTACCCCGCAACTGCCGGTGTGGGCCATTTCCTGCACACCTACGTCTGCGACGGCAATCCCGTAATCCCCATCTTCCAGGGCGAGCCGGAGCGAGTGAGCATCCCCGCCGATATTGACGCCTTCACCACCGAGCTGTGGGAGAACCTGAACGAGGATAACAAAATCTCCCTGTTCGTCCGCTATACCGATCTGGAAACCGGCAAGCACGAGCAGAGAATCATCAACAAGCACCAGTAAAGAAATGTCATTGCGAACCAGCGCGCACGCTGGTGTGGCAATCCGTTCTCCTTTTGGTGGCTAATATTGAACGAATTTGCTCTGAAATACGGCAGCAACCCCAACCTGAAGCGCTCCCGTATCTACATGGCGGACGGCTCTGACCTGCCCATTACCATTCTGAACGGCCGTCCCGGCTACATCAATTTCCTGGACGCGCTGAACTCCTGGCAGCTGGTGAAGGAACTGAAGGAAGCCACCGGCATGGTGGCGGTCACCTCCTTCAAGCACGTTTCTCCCACCTCCGCCGCCGTGGGCAAGCCCCTGAGCGACACACTTAAAAAAGCCTGCTTCGTGGACGATGTGCCCGAACTGGACGCCAGCCCCCTAGCCTGCGCCTACGCTCGGGCCCGTGGCACCGATCGGATGTGCTCCTTCGGCGACTGGGTGGCTCTGAGTGATGTCTGCGACACCACCACCGCGAAGCTCATCGCCCGAGAGGTCTCCGACGGTGTTATTGCTCCCGGCTACACCGACGAGGCTCTGGAAATTCTGAAAACCAAGCGGAAAGGCAGCTACAACGTAGTTGCCATCGACCCCACCTACGTTCCTGCCGAGCAGGAGACCAAGCAGGTCTTCGGCATCACCTTCCAGCAGGGCCGGAACAACTTCAAAATCAACGCTGAATTGCTTGAAAACATTGTCACCCAGAACAAAAACCTGCCGGAATCCGCCAAAATCGACCTGATTGTGGCGCTGATCACCCTGAAATATACCCAGAGCAATTCCGTCTGCTTTGCCTATGACGGACAGGCTGTGGGCGTTGGCGCGGGCCAGCAGTCCCGGATCCACTGCACCCGTCTGGCCGGCTCCAAGGCCGATACCTTTTTCCTGCGCCAGCACCCCAAGACCCTGGCCCTGCCCTTCCGCCCCGATCTGGGCCGCCCCAACCGGGACAATGTCATTGACGGCTACATCAACGGCAACGAAGAGGACGTCTGCGCCGACGGCATCTGGCAGAACTACTTTACCGAGCAGCCCCAGCGGCTGACCGAGGAGGACAAGAAGGCTTTCCTCGCCACCTTCGACGGCGTGGCTCTCGGCTCCGACGCATTCTTCCCCTTCCCGGACAACATCAAGCGGGCCAAGACCTCCGGCGTCAAGTACATCGCCCAGCCCGGCGGCTCCATCCGGGACGATCTGGTCATTGAAGAGTGCGATAAGAATGACATGGTCATGGCCTTTACCGGCATGAGACTGTTCCACCACTAATTCTAAGATACGAAGATACAAGATACTAGATACAAGATATTTCTTGTTGGGAGTTTTCTATGTCTGGTGATAGTGTTATCAAACAGAAAAGTATGGAGTTCGCCAAACGGATCGTACGACTGTATCAGTATTTATGCAGAGAGCGGCATGAATTTGTCATGTCGAAGCAGATTCTGCGCAGTGGGACGAGTATTGGTGCCAATGTTGCGGAGGCAATTTACGGAAGCAGCCGTAAGGATTTTGCGGCAAAGCTACAGATTGCCAGAAAGGAATCTGCAGAGACACTGTACTGGCTGGAATTGCTTCATGAATGCTCCTATCTTCCAGATAAACTTTACCAATCACTGTATGCAGATTGTAAAGAATTGATGGCCCTGCTGACAGCAACAATCAAAACCTGTGAGGACTAATATCTTGTATCTTCTATCTTGTATCTTGTATCTACTACCAAAGGGGTATTAAATTATGAAGCTTTTAGTTGTCGGCGGCGGCGGGCGGGAGCACGCCATCATCCGCTGCCTGAAAAAGAATCCCGAAGTCACCGAAATTTTTGCCCTGCCCGGCAACGGCGGCATTGCCGCTGACGCTACCTGTGTGGCAATTGGGGCTACCGATCTTGACGGCATCGTGAACTTTGCCGTGGAAAACGCCATTGACTACGCCGTTGTAGCCCCCGACGATCCGCTGGTGCTGGGCTGTGTGGACGCGCTGGAAAGCAAGGGCATTCCCTGCTTCGGCCCCCGTGCCAACGCCGCCATCATCGAGGGCAGCAAGGTATTTTCCAAAAATCTGATGAAAAAGTACGGCATCCCCACCGCCGGGTATGAAGTGTTCGAGGACATGAACGCGGCGCTTTCCTATCTGGACACCGCTGCCGTGCCCACCGTGGTCAAGGCTGACGGTCTGGCCCTGGGCAAGGGCGTCATCATCGCCCAGACCCGGGAGGAAGCAAAGAAGGCCGTCCGGGACATGATGGAGGGCGGTATGTTTGGTAAGTCCGGCAGCCGGGTGGTCATTGAAGAATTCCTCACCGGCCCCGAGGTCTCCGTGCTGGCCTTCACCGACGGCAAGGTGGTGAGGCCCATGGTGTCCTCCATGGATCACAAGCGCATCGGCGACCACGACACCGGCCTGAACACCGGCGGCATGGGCACCGTGGCTCCCAACCCCTACTACACCCCCGAAATTGCCGAAACGTGCATGAAGGAAATTTTCCTGCCCACCATCGCCGCCATGAACGCCGAGGGCCGCACCTTCAAGGGCTGTCTGTACTTTGGCCTGATGCTGACTCCCAAAGGCCCCAAGGTCATCGAATACAACTGCCGCTTTGGCGACCCCGAGACCCAGGTGGTGCTGCCGCTGCTGGAAAGCGATTTGCTGACCATCATGCGGGCCTGCACCAATGGTACGCTGGCGGATACGGAAGTGAAGTTCTCCGACAAGAACGCCTGCTGCGTGATTCTGGCGTCCAACGGCTACCCGGTGAGCTACAAAAAGGGCTTTGAGATCACCATGACCGAGGAAGCCGCCGCCCATACCTTTGTGGCGGGTGCGAAACTGGCTGACGGCAAGCTTCTCACCTCCGGCGGCCGGGTCACCGGCACCACCGCCATTGCGGACACGCTGGAAGAAGCCATTCGGGAAGCCTACCGCCTGTCCGACGGCGTGAAATTCGAGGGTGCCTACCGCAGAAGCGACATCGGCCAGCGGGCGCTGCTGGCGCTGAAGTAAATCAAGGAGGAACACCATGGTTTATCGCGTTTATGTTGAAAAAAAGGAAGGCCAGACCCACGAGGCGTCCAGCCTTTTGAAGGAAATCCGGGACTTTTTGCAGATTTCCAGCCTAACAGGCCTGCGGGTGCTGAACCGCTATGACGCGGAAAATATTGACGAGGAACTGTTCCGCTACGCCGTGAACACCGTCTTCTCCGAGCCCCAGGTGGACAATGTCAGCTACGAAGTTCCCCAGGGCCAGACCGTGTTTGCCGTGGAGCCTCTGCCCGGTCAGTACGACCAGCGGGCCGACTCCGCCGCCCAGTGCATCCAGATCATCTCTCAGGGCAACCGTCCCACAGTGCGCACCGCCAAGGTCTATGTCCTTACCGGGAATGTTACCGAGGACGAGCTGGCTGCCATTAAGAAGTATGTTATCAACGCCGTGGAGAGCCGGGAGGCTTCCCTGGATATGCCCGAGACGCTGGCGGTTCAGTACGCGATCCCTGAGACCGTAGCCACCGTCGCCGGCTTCATCTCCATGGACGAAACCGCTCTCGGCGAGCTGCTGGATAAGCTGGGCCTTGCTATGGACCTGGACGATCTGAAATTCCTCCAGAACTATTTCCGAGACGAGGAGCATCGTGACCCCACCATCACCGAGATTCGGGTGGTGGACACCTACTGGTCCGACCACTGCCGCCACACCACCTTCTCCACCCACTTGGACAACATCGACATTGAGGACACCGCAGTGCGCAAGGCCTACGAGCAGTACCTTGCTGCCCGGGTGGAGGTTTACGGTGAGGAGAAGGCATCTAAGCGGCCCCAGACTCTGATGGACATTGCCACCATCGGCGCGAAAACTCTGAAAAAGCGGGGAATGCTTCCCGAGCTGGACGAGAGCGAGGAGATCAACGCCTGCTCCATCCACATGGACGCCGAGGTAAACGGCGAAAAGCAGGACTGGCTGCTGATGTTCAAGAACGAGACTCACAACCATCCCACGGAAATCGAGCCCTTCGGCGGCGCGGCTACCTGCATCGGCGGCTGCATCCGGGATCCCCTGTCCGGCCGTGCCTACGTCCATCAGGCCATGCGGGTCACCGGCGCGGGAGACCCCCGGAAGTCTTTGAAAGACACACTGCCCGGCAAGCTGCCCCAGCGCAAGCTTTGCCAGACCGCCGCGGCGGGCTATTCCTCCTACGGCAACCAGATCGGTCTGGCTACCGGTCATGTGGCGGAGCTGTACCACGAGGGCTACATCGCCAAGCGTATGGAGTGCGGCGCGGTGGTTGCCGCCGCTCCCGCGGAAAATGTCCGCCGGGAATGCCCTGCCCCCGGTGACGTAGTCATCCTGCTGGGCGGCCGCACCGGCCGGGACGGCATCGGCGGCGCCA
>CAMGCA010000032.1 GCA_946011705.1 uncultured Clostridia bacterium
ATGGTACATCGGTTTCACCGGTGTGCTGACCTTCAAGAACGCCCGGAAGGCCGTGGAAACTGCCGCTTCCATTCCGCTGGAGCGCATCGTGCTGGAAACCGACTGCCCCTATATGTCCCCGGAGCCTTTCCGGGGCAAGCGCAACGATCCCGGTAAGCTTTACCGCATGGCGGAAAAGTTGGCGGAAATTCGGGGTCTATCCGTGGAAGAAATCCACGCAATTACCATGGAGAATGGAAAAAAACTGTATCGAATGTAGAAAGAAGAGGAAGCGGCGAACCGCTTCCTCTCTTTCATTATGTTTCGTGCCCTATAACGAATCGAGCAGTACCCAATGGCGTAACGACGATAGACCAGCTTGGATACGCATTGTCCGCGGGCACTGCCCGCCTTACATGTCGAAGGGCTCCATGCTCAGCACGGGGTGGCCAACCTCGGACAGGTAGTTCATCAGCTGCTCGGGATCATCGGTGCAGACGGTCTCATCGGCGATCATGTCGGTGAAGTTCTCCACGCCGTACATTTCCAGAGCGGTCTTGTCCAGACGCTCACGCATCTGATCCTTCAGCATCTTGGGCATCCAGACGATACGGCCGGGGCCGCCCTCAGCCGCGATGAACTTGTGGGAAGCGATGAAGTGCTTGCCGTGGCCCATGAAGCCGGGAGTCTGCACACCGCCGCCGGTCATGGAAGCCATCTCGGAGAAGGTCATGCCCAGAGGGGTGGTACCGGCGTGCTCACGGCAGGTGATGACAACGCCCATGGAGACAGGCTCAACGCCGCAGATACACTCAAAGCAGCCGCAGGAGGTCATGGGATCCTGGAACAGGGAGTACAGGGTCACGTGCTCCAGAGCGCCATGGCTGTACTTGTTGACAGCCTCATCCACGGTGGTGTAACGGCCCAGCTTCTCGTCCAGGCAGCCTTCCTTGAGGATGGGCTGGCAGGGACCGGCGGGATCCAGTTCCTTGGTGGCCTTGGCATCCAGCCAGGACACAGCGCCGCACAGACCCAGACGCTCGGGAGTGACGATACAGACGTGGCTGGGGGAGAAGGCCTGACACATGATGCAGGTGTAGTACTGCTCAACGGACTCGTCAGTCATGGAAGCAAGTCTTGCGTCACGCTTGTCGAAGACCTCGTTGGCGGCGGCGCGCAGCTTGGCGTTCTTCTCGGCATCCACAACGATGGTGACCTGGCACTTGTCGACGACAGCCTCGAACTCGCTCTTGACCTTGGCGTACAGCACTTCGCCCAGGTGCTTGAACTTGAAGCCAGCCTCGAAGTCAGCCTTGCTGATACGGATACGGATCATATCACGCTGACCGGTGTGCATAACGCCCTCGATGCAGTTGATCCAGGAGTGGATCTTACGCTCCATGACGGACTCAAAGTCGGGCTGCATGGCCTTGCCGGCAACCTCGACGGTGTAGCTGAGGGAAATCTTGGAGCCCACGGGGATCTCGTCGATTTCGGGGCCGTCCACGACGATCTTGTGATCCTCGACATCGGAAGCCTCTCTGGTCTGAACCAGCTCGAAACAGTCCACACGGGAGCCGTCCACTTCCACCTGCATATCGCCGCGGCGGATGATCTCGCCTTCGAAAGCGGAAGCGAAGGCCACGGGGATGTCGATGTTGGTGATCTTGATCTTGATGTCCCGGGCCTCCAGAGAGGTGGCGTTCCACTTGGAGATATCCAGCTGCTGAATCAGGGACTTGGGGACGCGGAACATATTCTCGGTCTCGTTGGAGACAACGGGGAAGCCCAGAGCGATGGCGCCGGCGCCGCAGGCAACGATCACATCGTCCAGAGGAGCGAAGGCGTTAACGAAGGCGGGAACACGCTCGAAGGTGTACTTCATCAGGCCAGCGGCGTCGCCGGGCTGAATGTTGCCGAAGATCAGAGCGGCACGGATAGCGACGGAGACAACGTGGATGACGGAGGTGACGTCCTTGCCCAGAGGAATGACGCGCAGCTCGGCGCCGGTCTTGTAGCCCTTCTCCTCCAGCTGATCGATGATACCGCCCACCAGAGTGACCAGCATACCCTGAGCCTGATAGCTCTTAACCAGAGCAACAGCCTCGTCAGCGGAGGGAGCGGTGCCCAGGATGACGGGCACGCCGGGGATGTCGCCGGTAACCAGGGGGACACCCAGGGAACGGACAACGGCGTCGGGCAGATGGCCGTAGCAGGGAGCCGCATAGGGCTCAGCGCCGTCCATGTACTTCAGAACCTCGATGAACTCAGCGCACAGAGCGGTGGCGACACCGGACATGAACGCGTCGTGCAGGCGGTTTTCACGGGTCATCAGGGTCTTAACAACACCCAGAGCTTCCTTCAGCTGACCCAGGGTCTCGACCTTCACGCCGGTCACACCATAGTAGCAGGGAAGGCTGTAGGCGGTGCCGGGGAAGGAAACGGCGTGGTCTGCGCCGTGCTGTGCAATGGCGCTGTCGATCGCTGCTTCGGTCAGGCCATAAACAGCATCGTTACCGCCAAAAACTCTTTCAAAAAGTGTCACGGTTTTTCCTCCTATTTCGTATTATTCCATTAACAGTCGTCACGATCCAGAATTTCCTTGATCTTCCGGATCTCTTCGATTGCCGTGGGGCTGAAATCGTAGGGCGATTTGCCCTGACGGTCAGCGTCCATAATCTCCGGGTTGTAGTGGATAAAGCCCAGCAGATCCTCCGCGGGGATGGCGGATTTGACAAAATCCTCATCCCGGGCGTCACGAACCTTGTTGGCAACCACCCGCACCTGTTTTACTCCTAAATCAGCGGCCAGCCGCTTGACGTTGTGGTAGGTCTGGACGCTGCGGGCGCCGGGCTCAATGACCACGATGAACTGATCCATGTTGCCTGCGGTGCCTCGGCCCAGATGCTCCAGTCCCGCTTCCATATCCATGATGACCACGTCATTTTTGCGGTAGGTCAGATTGGCCAGCACGGCCTTGAGCATCACATGCTCCGGGCAGACGCAGCCGCTGCCACCCAAATCCACGGTGCCCATGACCAGCAGCTTTACGCCATTGATCTCTTTGGAAAAGGTGTCGGGAATGTCAGCCACATAGGGGTTGAGCTTGAAGAACTTGTTGGCGGCGTTGGCGCCGGTGCGTTCTTCCACTAAGGTGCGCATTTTGGAGATGGGGACGATGGCGTCCACTTCCTCCTGGCTTAGGCCCAGAGCCAGACCCAGATTGGCGTCGGGGTCCACGTCGGCGGCCAGAACAGTCCGGCCTTCCGCGGCATAGAGCCGGGCCAGGGTGGAGGATAGGGTGGTTTTGCCCACGCCGCCCTTACCGGTAATCGCTACTTTCATTGGAAAAAGACCTCGTTTACACTGTCATTCCGAGGAGCGCAGCGACGTGGGAATCCCCATCAATTATCGGAGCAGTCCGACATTCAGGGAGATTGCCACGCCAGTGTGCGCACTGGCTCGCAATGACATGATTATTATTAGATGCCCAGAGCGGCGCGCTTGGCCTCGATGCAGGCGATCATCTTGTCGCCCAGGGACTCGATGTCGGTATCCACAACGTACTTGGCCTCGACCCAATCCTTGACACCATGCTCACCGGTCAGCAGCTCGCAGATTTCGGTAGAGCCCTTGACATAGGGATCAACGCCCAGGAAGGTCTCGATACCGGTAGCCACAACGTAGTTGCCGATGGAGACGGCCTTCTCAGACATCCATTCGGGAGCGCAGCCCACGACAGGCAGCTGGGAGATGGGGATGCCGGAGTCCTTGGACAGCTCGGCAGCCAGGATCAACATACGGGAGATATCCACGCAGGAGCCCATGTGCAGAACAGGAGGAATGCCAGCCAGCTCACAGACACGCTTCAGACCGGCGCCGCAGTACTCCTTGGCCTTCTCGGGATCCATGAGGCCAGCCTTGGCGGCAGCCTGAGCGGCACAGCCGGTGGTGATGACGATGATGTCGTTTTCCAGCATCTTCTTCATCAGGCCGATATGAGCGGAGTCGGGACGAACCTTGGGGTTGTTACAGCCGACCATAGCCACAGCGCCGCGGAGAACACCGGAGGTGACGCACTCCAGCAGGGGCTTGGTGGTGCCGAACTCGTCCACCTGAGAGTTGGCGACGCCGTCCAGAACCTTGACGATGGCTTCAACAGAGTAGCCGACACGGGCATTCTGCTTCAGGTTGGGGATGTTGACCAGCTCGGGCTTCCGGTTCTTGAAGTTCTCGATGGCCATCTTGACGATCGCCTTGGCGTTGTCACCGGCGGTCTTGGCGGAGAACTGAATGAACTCGGAGTCGGGAATCCGGGCGATGGGGGAGGTGGTGATGAACTTGGTGTGGAAGCACTTGCTCAGGGGGCCCAGAGCGGGGAAGATACACTGAACGTCCACAACGATGGCTTCGCAGGCGCCGGTGAGGACCACGTTCTCCTGGTTCAGGTAGTTACCGGCCATGGGAATGCCGTGACGCATGGCAACCTCGTTGGAGGTGCAGCAGACACCGGAAACGGTGATGCCCTTAGCGCCCATGGTCTTGGCGTAGGCGATCATCTCGGGATCATTGGCGTAGTAGACGATCATCTCGGACAGAGAGGGATCGTGACCGTGGACGACGATGTTGACGTTGTCCTTCTCCATAACGCCGATGTTAGCGGTGGTGTCGATGGGCTTGGGGGTGCCGAACATGACGTCGGAGAACTCGGTGCCCATCATGGAACCGCCCCAGCCGTCGGACAGGCCGGCCCGCAGAGCCTGATGAACCAGAGCCTCAGGCAGAGAGGAACAGCCCATGTGGGTCATGTGCATAGCGGTGGAGACTTCGCGGTCGATGGCGCGGGGCTCGATGCCGGCGTCCGCCCACAGCTTCTGGGTGTGCTCGGGAGCGCGCTTCAGGAAACGCTGGGTGCCGAAGGGCTTGCCGTACTCCAGCAGGCCGATCTCGGCCATCTCGTGGGCCAGATCGTAGATATCCTTGCCCTCGGTCTCAACACCCCACTCCTTGGCGATACGGATCAGCTTCTCGGGGTCCTTGACCTGATAGTTGCCGCCTTCGTGGGTCTGGTAGAGGGTGTGCATGATTTCACGGCCATGGTCGGAGTGCGTAGCAGCACCGCCGGCGGTGAACATCAGGAAGTTACGGCCAACGATACCATGAACGTCGCAGCCGCAGATGCCCCGGGGGGACTTCTTGGTGATGCGGCAGGGGCCCATGGAGCAGATACGGCAGCAGGTGCCGCTCTCGCCGAAGCCGCAGTGAGGAGTCTGGTTCTTAACACGCTGCTGCCAGGTGTCAGCGCCAACTTTCTGCGCGGTTTCCAGCAGAGAATTGGTGGCAGCTTCCATCTCCTCGATGGTGGTTGTAAATGCCCAATCCTTCAAAGTGATTTCCTCCTAATCATTGATTCTTGAGACGAACGAAATGACGCTTATGCGGAACATAAGGTATCGATATTATTTTACTAATTAAATGCAAGAATGTCAATCGTGCATTTTCACACAATTCTTCTCATTTTTCTATCCCCCATTGGGGGATTTTTGGTTAATTTATATGATAATTCTATGGGACGGCTTCCAAAACTGGACAAAACAGAAAGAATCCCGCCGCCGGAAAACAGCCGGAGGCGGGAAAAGAACAGCTTTTTATGAGATTTAGCGGTTTTTTTGAAAACGCGTATACACCTGCCCGGGCCGCAGCTTCACTCCCCGGATGCGGACCAGCCGGGAGACGGTGACGATTTCGTAATCCTGATCCAGCAGTACGTCCACGATGTCCAGCGCTGCCTGCACGGAGCTGTCGGACATATCGTGCAGCAGCACAATGTCCCCGTCCTTCACATTTTTCAGCACGGCCCGCTCCACGGCGGCGGTGTCGTGGGTGGCCCAGTCCCGTGGGTCCACGGACCAGCCCAGGATTGCCAGATTCCGAACCTGGGCAACCTGCCGCACCGCGTCGGAGCAGCAGCCTCCCGGGGGCCGGAGGAACACCGGCTGGCAGCCTTCCGGCAGCAGAGCCTGACTGTCCTCCAACTCACCCGCAATGTCCCGGCGGCTCATCTGCTTCATATTTTTGTGGGTGAAACCGTGATAGCCGATTTCATGGCCCTCCTCGTAAATCCGCCGGGTCAGGTCGGGGTAGTCTTTCATCCGGTAGCCGCACAGCAGGAAGGTGGCCTGTACACCACGGTCGTACAGCCCGTCCAGCAGAGCGCGGGTGTATTTTCCCGACGGCCCGTCATCAAAGGTCAGGGCCACATATTTGGTTTCATCAGCCTGTACAGGAAGAATCGGTAAGGATAAACATAGAAGGATCGCCAGAAGCTTGCGCATGAATACCACCACGCTTTCGTTCATAATGTCATTGCGAGCCAGTGCGCACACTGGCGTGGCAATCCGTTCCCCTGATACTTTGCACTTGACCGTGTAAGGAACGGATTCCCACGGTCGCTTCGATCCCTCGGAATGACTTACACTTTTCAACACATTGCGGTGGGGTCAGACATAGGCGCAACAAAGGGAAACTTTCGTTGACGGCGGATAAAAAATGGGGTATACTATAACATTGGAGGATTGTGATATGAACCTGATCTGCCCGATTTGCGAAAAAACCCTGTGCCGGCAGGATCGCTCCCTGGTCTGTCCGGAAAACCACAGCTTTGATATCGCCCGGCAGGGCTATGTGAATCTGCTCCCCGTCCAGCGGCGGCACTCCGCCCACCCGGGAGATACCCGGGAGCAGGTGCTGTCCCGTCGGGAGTTTTTGGAGGGCGGCTTTTACGCCCCCATCGCCGATGCCCTGATTTCCGCCGCGGAACAATATGAAGCCTCCGGCCCCGTTCTGGACGTGGGCTGCGGGGAGGGCTACTACTGTACCCGGCTGGCCAGGGCTATAAATGCCGAGCTGGTAGGATTGGATATTTCCAAGGACGCGGTGCGCTATGCCGCGGGGAAATACAAGGATGCCCGGTGGCTCTGCGCCACAGCGGCTCGGATTCCGGTGGAGGATGGGGCTGCGGGGCTGCTGACCAGCCTGTTTGCCATTACCCTGCCGGAGGAATTCCACCGGGTTCTGCGGGAAAACGGCCTGTTTTTTCAGGTGTTGGCTGCCCAGGATCACCTGCTGGGGCTGAAAAAGATCATCTATGACGAACTGCTCTTCCGGGACAAGGTCACAGCTCCGGAATTGCCGGGCTTTGCCCTTTTGGAATCCATCCCCATCCGGTTTTCTTTTACGCTGGAAGGCAAGCAGGTGCAGAATCTGTTCGCCATGACGCCCCATCTGTTCCGGGTGAGCAAGGCGGGCGCTGACCGACTGCGGGAAACCCAGACCCTGACGGATACCGCCAGCTGCGTGCTGAACGTCTTCCGGCGTACATAATATCCCCGAAGAAGCAGCGTTGTATGTCTGGTAAAAAGTCGAAATAACGGAGAAATGTGAATGCTGAACAAATTACAGGCAATCTGCAATAAATACGAAGAACTCTGCGCCCGCTCTGAGCAGCCGGATTTCTACGCCGACCCTCAGAAGGCAGCGAAACAGCTGCGGGAAAAGAACGATCTGGAGCCAATCGTTTCCTGCTATCAGGCCTACCGGCAGGCGGAAACCGACATGGCGGACGCCCAGGAATTGATGTCCGATCCGGAAATGAAGGAGCTGTGTCAGGAGACCTACGCCCAGGCCAAGGCGGCGAAGGAAGCGCTCTACGAAAAGCTGCAAATCCTGCTGCTGCCCAAAGACCCCAACGACGAAAAAAGCGTCATTGTGGAGATCCGCGGCGGCGTGGGCGGCGAGGAAAGCGCCCTGTTTGCCCACAGCCTGTTTCGGATGTACTCCATGTACGCCGCGAAAATGGGCTGGAGCGTGGAACTGCTCAATTATAATGAAACGGAACTGGGGGGTGTGAAGGAGGCGGATTTCGTCATTAACGGACGGGGGGCCTACTCCCGGATGAAGTATGAGTCCGGGGTTCATCGGGTTCAGCGGGTGCCGGAAACGGAATCCGGCGGACGGGTCCACACCTCCACCGCCACCGTGGCGGTGCTTCCGGAGATGGAGGAGGTGGACGTGCAGATTAACCCTGCTGACATTGAAATGCAGGTCTACCGGGCCAGCGGCGCCGGCGGCCAGCACGTCAACAAGACCAGCTCCGCCGTGCGGCTGATTCACAAGCCCACGGGCATTGTGGTGGCCTGTCAGGAGGAGCGCAGCCAGGTGCAGAACCGGGAAAAATGTATGCGGATGCTGGCTTCCAAGCGCTACGAAATGGAGCAGGAGAAGAAGGAAAGCGAGGTCACCGGTCTGCGCCGCTCCCAGGTGGGCACCGGAATGCGCAACGAGCGCATCCGCACCTACAATTTTCCCCAGGGCCGGGTCACCGACCACCGGGTGAATCTGACATTGTATCGCATCGACTCCGTCATGGACGGGGACTTGGATGAAATCATCAACGCCCTGGCCACCGCCGATCAGGCGGAGAAGTTAAAGAATACGCATTCGTAGGGCTTATGTCATGACCCCGCCCTACGGAAAATGGAGACAAAACTATGCAATATATAACCAATTCCCCCGCGGAGACGGAAAAACTGGGGGCGGCGCTGGCAAACGTCCTGACGCCGGGTACCGTCATCGCCTACCGGGGCGATCTGGGGGCGGGGAAAACCGCTTTTACCCGGGGCCTTGCTCGGGGCTTAGGCTGTGACGAGCTGGTGACCAGCCCCACCTATACCATTGTAAATGAATACTTAGGCGGGCGGCTGCCGCTGTTTCACTTCGATATGTACCGCCTGGCGTCAAGCGATGACCTATGGGACATCGGCTGGGAGGACTATCTGGAACGGGGCGGGGTCTGCGCCGTGGAGTGGAGCGAGAACGTGGCGGAAGCCATGGAGGACGCGATTACCGTGACCATTGAAAAGCTGGGGGAGGATACCCGGCGCATCACCATTGAAGGGGGAGAAAAACTTGCTGATTTTAGCCTTTGAGACCAGTGCCAAGGCGGCTTCCGTGGCCCTGCTGGAGGACGGGAAGCTGCTGGGGGAGAGCTACCAGAACACCGGCCTGACCCACAGCCAGACCCTGATGGTCATGGCGGAAAACCTGCTCTCCCAGTGCGGGAAAACCGTGGCGGATGTGACCGCCGCCGCCGTGGCGGCAGGGCCCGGTTCCTTCACCGGGGTACGCATCGGCGTGGCTGCCGCCAAGGGCTTTGCCTGGGGCCGGGAAATTCCCTGCTATGGCGTGTCCACGCTGGAAGCCATGGCCCTGAGCTTGGGCGTGTATCAGGGTTACGTCTGCCCCTGCATGGATGCCCGGAGAAGCCAGGTTTACAATGCACTGTTTTATGTAAACCAAGGAGTTCCGGAACGGGTATCGGAAGACCGGGCCATCTCTCTGGCAGAACTGGGCACGGAATTAAAAAGTTTGAAAGAACCCATTTTTCTGGTTGGCGATGGCAGCAATCTGTGTTATAATACATTGCTGGAGAGCGTTCCCAATCTGGTACTGCCCCCGGAGCACCGGATGCACCAGCGGGCCAGCGGCGTGGCGCTGGCGGCGCGGAAGCAAGTCGAAGTCGGCGATCCGGGTGACGCCAATGCCCTGACCCCCAACTACCTGCGTCTGTCCCAGGCGGAGCGGGAGCGGGCGGAACGAATGAAGTGAAATAATGGAATAAAGGAGAAAGATACCATGGCAAATGTTACTGTCCTCGATCATCCCCTGATTCAGCACAAGCTGGCAATCCTGCGCAGCAAGGATACCCCCGTCAAGGAATTCCGGGAGCTGGTGGGCGAAATTGCCGGCCTGATGTGCTATGAAGCCACCCGAAACCTGCCCTTGAAGGAAGTGCGGGTAGAGACCCCCATCACCACCGCTACCTGCCATATGCTGGCGGGCAAGAAAATGGCCATCGTCCCCATTCTCCGGGCGGGTCTTGGCATGGTGGACAGCATGGTGGGCCTGATCCCCTCCGCTAAGATCGGCCACATCGGCCTGTACCGGGATCCCGAGACCCACAAGCCTGTGGAATACTACTGCAAGCTGCCCGATGACATCGGCAACCGGCAGGTGTTCGTGGTTGACCCCATGCTGGCCACCGGCGGCAGCGCCATCGCCGCCATCGATTTCCTGAAGCAGCACGGCTGCAAGCAGATCATCATGATGAACATCATCGGCTGCCCCGAGGGCGTGAAGGCTGTCACCGCAGCGCACCCCGACGTGGACGTTTACCTTGCTGCCATGGACGAGAAGCTGAACGCCAACGCCTACATCGTCCCCGGCCTGGGCGACGCCGGCGACCGGATCTTCGGTACCAAGTAAAATAGCGCAATTGGCATAAAAAAGCTGTCATTGCGAACCAGTGACTGCGTCACTGGTGTGGAAATCCGTATCCCTATAACAGTCAGGTGACAGGGGAGAACGGATTCCCACGCCAGTGTGCGCACTGGCTCGGAATGACAGTTTCTCTTTTTTAGGCGTTCTTTTCAGATTCAGGCCATTTCCAGATTCAGCGTCTTGCCGCCGAGAACGTGGAAATGCAGGTGCTGTACCGTCTGGCCGGCATCGGCACCGCAGTTACTCACCACCCGGTAGCCGCCTGTCAGGCCCTCGGCCTGGGCGATTTTCGGAATGACCTCAAAGCTGTGGGCCACCACCGCACTGTTTTCGGCGCTGACACCGTTAGAGTCGGCGATGTGGACCTTGGGCACCACCAGAACGTGGGTAGGCGCCTGGGGATTGATGTCCCGGAAGGCGAAGACGGTCTCGTCCTCGTAGACTTTGGTGGAGGGGATTTCCCCCGTGATGATTTTACAGAACAGACAATCAGACATTTTTCCTTACCTCCTGATTAAAGTCCAAACACATGAACGCCGGTCAGACTGACGATGCCCATGATGATTCCGGCGAGAACCACCCCACAGGATACGGCCAGAGACGTGGTCTTGATGCCCATATCCAGAAAGCTGGCGGCCAGGGTTCCTGTCCAGGCCCCGGTGCCCGGCAAGGGAATGCCCACAAACAGCATCAGCGCCAGAAAGGAGCCGGTGCGTCCGGCACGCTGGGTCAGCTTATGCCCGCCGGACTCGCCCTTGCGCAGGCACCAGCTGAAAAAGCCGCCGATATATTTCTTGTCCTTGCCCCATTCCAGCACCTTTCTGGCAAAGAAATAGATGATGGGCACGGGAAGAAGATTGCCGATGACGCAGATCACCAGCGACGGCCAATAGTCAAGCCCCATGGACACGGCCATGGGCACCGCCAGCCGCAGCTCCACCCGCGGAACCATAGAGATAAAGAAACAGGAAAGGTACATCAGCACCCAATCAAACTCCTACCCCCAATTTACACAAT
>CAMGCA010000033.1 GCA_946011705.1 uncultured Clostridia bacterium
CCCCCCCCCCCCCCCCCCCGGCCCCCCCCGCCCGCGCGCCGGCACCGCCACCCCCCCCCGGACGACCTACCGGCCCCACTTGCCCGACACCGGCGCGCCGGCAGATCACATTATCGATATGGCCTTTGATTCCTACGAAAACAAAAAGTATCGGGACCCGGATGTGCTCTATCCCCACATAAAAAATCAAATCTCCGATCATGGAATGTACTATATCCTTCTGGACGAGGTGCAGCTTTTGGGAGATTTTGAATCTGTCCTCAATGGCTTTATGCGGATGCCCAATGTAGATGTCTATGTTACCGGCAGCAATGCAAAGTTTCTGTCGAAAGATATTATTACGGAATTCCGGGGCAGGGGTGATGAGCTGCATATGTCCCCCTTGTCGTTCAGAGAATTCATGTCTGTTTATGATGGTAACAAATACGATGGTTGGAATGAATATGTGCTGTATGGCGGATTGCCTCTGACCGTCTTGCTGCCAACTGCTGAACAGAAAATAGAGTTTCTCAAACGCCTTTTCGATGAGACCTATATCAATGACATTGTTGGCAGGCATCGCATTCGCAACAAAGAAGAATTTGAGGAACTGATTAATATTCTGTCTTCCAGCATCGGGTCGCTCACCAACCCCAAAAAGCTGGCGGATACCTTCAAAACAAAAAAGGGAAAAAAGATCAGCGTAAATACGATTACGAATTATCTGGATTATTTGTGCGATGCTTTTGTGGTCAGCAGAGCTACCCGCTATGATATCAAGGGAAAAAAGTATATTGATACCCCTCAGAAGTATTATTTCAGCGACGTTGGTCTTCGCAACGCAAGAATCAACTTCCGCCAGATCGAAGAAAACCATACCATGGAAAACATCCTATACAATGAACTGCTCTCAAGAGACTTCAATGTCGATGTTGGACTCGTTATGGCTTCCGGCAAAGACAGTGATGGCAAACTGGTGCGTAAACAGCTGGAAGTGGATTTTGTTTGCAACAAGGGTTCCAAGCGATACTACATTCAATCTGCATTCGCGATCCCTGACGAAACCAAAATGCAGCAGGAGGCCAACTCTCTGCGGCGGATTGATGATTCGTTCAAGAAGATCATTGTGGTCAAGGATACGCCGGCTCCCTGGTATACTGAGGAGGGCATTCTGGTAATCAGCATCTATGATTTTCTTCTGAACGAAGACAGCCTGGACTTATAACATTTTCATTTTTGGTAGTGGCAAGCAGTGTCTGGGTGCTACCCAGCCCTGTTTTGCTTGTTGGGGCGAAGCCCCAATCCCCAAGATCAGCACAGTGTGCTTATCTGCGCATTTTGCAAAATGCTCCATAAACAATCCGGCGTTCTACGCACGAATAGAATACAAAAATTTCCGCACGGCCATAAAGCGTGCGGAAATTTTTGCTGATGCTGAGAAAGCGATTACACCGCAGTACAAAAGGTTGAAATGTTCATGTATAACCACATTTCAATCCACGCTCCCCGTGGGGGGAGCGACGGCCGCCGCTTACCCGTCTTATCCTCAGTCACCCAATTTCAATCCACGCTCCCCGTGGGGGGAGCGACCGGGTATTGGGATGGCGTTGAGGCCGGCAAAATATTTCAATCCACGCTCCCCGTGGGGGGAGCGACGAACCAGTTTCCAGTGCCCACCCAAATGTAGAAATTTCAATCCACGCTCCCCGTGGGGGGAGCGACCTGGATGTCCGCCAGAACATTCTTGGATGTCGCACATTTCAATCCACGCTCCCCGTGGGGGGAGCGACTGTCAAAAGATACCATATTTCTAAAAACATTTACTATTTCAATCCACGCTCCCCGTGGGGGGAGCGACCTGAACAATAGAAAGGTGGTGAAATAATGGCAGATTTCAATCCACGCTCCCCGTGGGGGGAGCGACGGGGCGTTATTTACCAAAGCTGTCACAAGTTTTATTTCAATCCACGCTCCCCGTGGGGGGAGCGACAGGCAAATCAAAAACAGCCGGTGGATTTCATTGATTTCAATCCACGCTCCCCGTGGGGGGAGCGACAGCAAAGATGCACAATTTTCCGGCTGCATCTTTGGCGAAGGTATCAAAGTTTGTCTGGCACGACCCTGAAAAAGCTATGCCAAACCGGTTTGACAGCAGAAATTCTTTGCACAGAATCACGAAAAAGCCGTGCGAACCTGCCGGGAAAACCTGTGCACTGGCACATCGCAATCAGATTATCAGTGTATCCTCGGGCTGGTATGTGTTCTTGCAGCCAAAGTGCTCCACCTTCTTTTCGTACTGGTTTCCCAGATAGTAGAATCGCAGGCTGTCCTTCTCCTGATCCATGATGGATACCAGCTTTGCCTGCAGGCTGCGGCACTGCCCAGCATCCAGCAGGCACTCGAAGACCGAGTTCTGCACCCGCTGGCCATAATCCACACATTTCTTCGCAATCTGCCGCAGACGCTTTCTTCCGGCGGCATCTTCGGTATTTACATCGTAAGTAATCAGCACCAACATAGTCTCACTTCCATAAAAACGGCGGATAGGCGTCCAAATCTCCCCGGAGATACCGGGCAAGGAGCAACGCCTGAACATACGGAATCATGCCCCAGCTCATTTTTTCGTTCAGGTATGGATGGGTCAGGGTGTCGCGCTTCCGCTCCTGCCATGCTTTCAGAAATTTCTTTCTTCCGTCATCGGTGAGCAGCACGGCTCCGCTGTCCTGCATCTGAAAATCATCCGGCTTCACCATTCGGTTGTTCACCAGTGTCAGCACAAAGCGATCCGCCATACAGGGGCGCAGCTCCTCCATCAAATCCAGTGCCAGAGATTCCCGCCCCGGACGATCCCGGTGAAGAAAGCCCACATAGGCATCCAACCCCACGCTTTCCAACGCGCTGGCGCAGTCGTGGGCCAGCAGGCTGTAGGCAAAGGACAGCATGGCATTCACCCGGTCAAGAGGGGGCCGGCGATTGCGCCCCCGGAAAAAGAAGTCCTCCTTGCGGTTCAGCAGAAGATGATCGAACACGCCGAAATATGCTGCTGCGCCAACCCCTTCCAGTCCTCTCAGGGCATCCAGCTCCGAAGCCGACAGAGCCTGAGGAAGCAGCTCTTTGATTTGCTGGGCCGCCGTGTCCAGACCGCAGTCTGACACCCTGAGGGCATGATCCCGGACAGTTCGCTGAATACTGGCAGCGCAGTTGCTGAGCTTCCCGAAGATCATATTCCGGGCGATTTCACAGCTGCGCCGAGGGTCGTCGGCGATGCGGTACTGCTCCCGCCGAAGCAGGACATTTCCGCTGCTTTCTCCGCAGACACGGGCCAGAAAACGACCTCTGGGGGTGCAGAAGGCCAATCCGATGCCCCGTTCTGCGCAGGCACCCATCAGTGCCGGGGATGCCCCGGAATAGGAAAAGCTGACAATAGTTTGCAGGGTGTGCAGCGGATACCGGGCAACCACTTCCCTGTCCCGGTTTGCCAGCACATTTTCCCCCTCCAGCGACAGGTAAATATCCTCAGAGGTAACAAACAGGGTGTTCAGCAGCTGTTTCATGGCGTTTCCTCCATTGCGGCCTTGAGATAAGCCGATACGGGACGGTTTTTCATCAGTTTGGGCAAACACAGCTCCTTCATGGAGCAGGCATTGCAGCTTTTCGTGGGCTTGACCTTGGGTGTGTAGCCCCGCCGATAGAGATCGTGCATCTGCGTAAGCATTTGTCTGACCTGCGCGCGCAGCTCCGGGGTAAAGACGATCCGCTCCCGCCGTCGAATTTCACCATAATACAGCGAGCCCTCCGGGATATCGCAGCACAGCATAGTTTCCAGACACATGGCCTGTCCGCACAGCTGGAGGGCATCTCCGGTATCCTCCCGGGGGCGACCCCGTTTATATTCCACCGGGTAGGGCTGCCACAGGCCGTCCCTCCCGGGCAGGGGGATACCTGTGCTTCCCCGATGGTATTCCAGCACATCGCATTGCCCGGATACCCCCAGCTCTGCGGAGTAGATGCTCACCCCACGGGTGATAAGCCGGTCACCCCGGCTTTCCTGAAACTGGGTGTCGTGGGCATTCTGGTGCAGAATTGCTCCATCAATGGTGCGGTAATTCTCCGCCCATTGATTCTCAATGTGAATCAGCGCCCACTGACGGCGGCAGAAGGCAAAATGCTGGATTCCCGATAGCTGGAGGAATTCCTCCTCCGAATAGATCACCCCATGCGGATACAGGTAACGCCGGTGGGCAGCTTCTCTTCGTCCACGCTGATCTGATAGTCCGAGAAAGCTCTGGGCGCGACAACGCCGGGATTCCGCTCTGCTTTTACCAGATCAAACAGCTTGTAGGCAGGGGCATTTCCCAGCTCGGAATCGTGTCGGAATACAATCAGCTCCCGGAGGGACATCTTGCCCCGGGCGGCGGAATGATCCAGCTCGAACATATTCAGGATTGCCTGCCACAGCAGCTGCAGATCTGTTTCAGAGAAGCCGGTGGTTTTCTTTGCCAGATTGGCGGAGATATAACCCTCAGCCCGGTACAGGCCATAGGGAACAATGTATTTACGACCCATTTCTGTGCCCTTTTTCTCCGCATCCGCCTCCGTGGTGATAGCCACACGGGTAATGGTCACCTCCTGAGGCAGGATGGGGTCAACACTCCGGGCAAAGCCCAGCTGCACAGGCCCCCGGACCTGACCGCAGTTCAGAGCGCCCTTGACAAAGGTGGTCATCACCGCGCCGAAGGTACGGATATCGAAGAAATTGAGGCACATAAAGTCCCGGATTTTTACATCCAGATCGGCATCCTTCTTCTTCGCCTCCTTCAGCTTGGAAGGCTCTACACCCACATAGGCGCAGGCTTCCGCATCACTGCGGTTCAGGGGCACATTGTCCTTGACATAAATGCGGTAGCCGGGTTCTCCATCCTTCACGGTTTCCACGTAGTTTCGGATTTTGCGCTTCAGGCACACATCCGTTACCAGACCATAGCCGGTTTCCGGGTCAATCCGGGGCATATTGCCGGCATCGGGATCGCCGTTGGGGTTTCCGTTTTCCACATCAAAGAAAAACACAAATTCGTACCGATTCTGAATGGCATCCATATTATTTATCCTCCTTTTTGGTGTAGCGGAACTGTTTCTGATGGTAGTAGCCCAGACTGAAGGAGCCTTGCTCCGGCAGAGACATCCGAACGGGATAGCTTTCACCAAGAATATCCTTCAGCTTTCCAATCTGCTTATCCCGGTAAATCCTAAAACCTGTTTCCAGCTTGCGCAGATGCTTCTGGCAGAGGTTATCCAGTATGGGGAAGATCACCGCCGGGGTAGCTGCGGCAGAATTGAAGTACTTGTCCTTGATGGTGGCGTTGATGCCGGGGTTTGCGGCCTCCTGCACCTCTTCATAGACGGCAAACAGGCGACCAAGCGTATAGGGAATGTTGGTGCTGTTTTCATTCAGGCTCACGGTTAATACCTCCTTTGGGCATTGTTCAGCGGGATTCTTCAGATAGTACGCTTTCAAAATGGCTGCCCGTCCCGATGTGATCTCCCGTTCTGCCCGGATACGCAGCATCACAGCCTCCAGCAGGGCGGCGGGATAGGCGGTGCCCATAAAGATGGACCGGGCTACGGCACCTGCCAGAACCGGACTGGGCACTTTATCCGTGGTATTCAGGTTCACAGTCTCCCGAAGCATAGCCCACAGAGGGGTGACAGCATAGCGGTTGCCCACAATTTCCATTCGGGCATGGTGCTCATGGATGTTCCGCATCAGCGTGCCAAAGGTATTGTGATAGAAGAAACGGACGGAAAGCCGTGCGGCATTGGGTGCCAGACCGAGGATGTAAAACGGCCGGTTGGGGTCCAGCTTCAGTTCATCGCAGGGAAGCCCCTGAGACAGGTTATTTAGGGCGGCACGCAGATCCTCTTCCGACATAGTATCCGGCAGATCGTCCCCAAACAGAGAAAGTCCTGCGAACAAATCATACTGGGGCTCTGCCCCCTCCGCCCAGCAGACCACCGAGGTATCTCCGATGCGGTGAACATTGGGCTTGTCGGAGAGCAGATAGTTCAGGGCAGCGGTATAGGCGAAGGCAGCGTATTTTCCCACCGGGGCATTCAGGCTCTGCTCCTTTCCATAGGAGCAAAACGCAGGGGCGTTGAAGGATACAATGGCAGCGCCGCTGGACTGGGCACCGGCAACGCCTTTGACCGCCGGATGCACAGGCTCTGCCACATCCGGCTTGCCCGTAACCAGACACTGCTGCTTTTCTCCCTGCACATTGCTGTAAGCATCGTCCCACGCCCGGCGGATTGCCGGGTCATCCTGGGCAAAGCTGCCGTTCACCCGAAAAATCAGGTTGCCGCCTTTCATCAGCTCCTGCCAGCAGTCTGCCAGTGCCGGATGCTGCTGTGCCTTTTCCGGCTGCCATGTGTCGAAATAGGAAAGAATTGCTTTGCCAGTGGGAGAATCCACATTGTCCAGGAGCTTGTGGTGCAGTTCCCCACAGGCTTGGAAACAGGAGCGGCTCCGTTCCGGCTTGCCCTTTTCGTCCGTGCCCAGCAGATAGCTGGAATTATCCCAGAGAAAGTTCGGGAGGATGCCGACGGTACGGGTTACCGGGGAGGGCAGCTCCATGGGTGTTGGGCGAAGCTGGGTTTTCTTTCCAACCTGCTCCTCCCGGAGCATCGGCACCACATAGGTGAGTTCCCCTGTTTCATCCAGACACAGGGCATAGCTGATTTTTGACGGGCTCCAGCCGGGTCGCGATAGCTTGCCCTGCTGCGTAAGATCCTCAAAGAGCCGGGTCAGTGCCTGCAAAATCATGTCCGCACCTCCTGACTGTACATGGGCGGAACCTCCATTACGCCGTCATGGAGAACGGCACGGAAAAAGTGGGGGGTGATGTTTTCCGGGTCGGAATAGTCCAGATCCAGCAGCATCCAGCCCAGATCCTTTTCCCCTTTCAGTTCCTCCGGGCAGGGCGGCAGCTGGGTGCAGGGCTTGAAGTGGGCGGGAAATTCCCGGCCACCAAAGCAGGGCTGGTGATAAAACTGCCCTTTTTCCACCCTGCGGCGCATGATATCCTGAAATTTTCCCGGATTATCCGTGGGGGTCGCCCGAACTGTCATCTCAAAATGGGCGTCGATGACATACCTCACATCCCGCAGCACCATGGCAGCCCGCTGCTGAATGCTGTCCGGGGTCGCCAGATACAATTCCCCGCCCCTCTCCATGACAGTCTGTGCCTTCCGGGCGCTGAGGGTGTCCTTGAGCTCATTGCGCCGGATGTTGGTGAATCGAATGGACGCACACACATGAATGCGATCCACCACCCATTTCATTCCCGGGTGCCAATAGACTGCTTCCAGCAGTCCTCTGGCTGCAGATGGGGTCATCACATCATAGCTGACCCGTTCCACTTTCATCTCCGGGCGACTAAAACAGGCGTAATCTCCCCAGACCTCAACAGAAATTGACATAGGCATTCTCCTTTCCCTTTTGGTAATGCAATAATAACATGAAAACGGTGTAATAAACCGGGTATAATCCTGAATTTCAGATAAATTCCGCCTTTCCCGGGTCGGATTTCAGGGAAAGACCCATCTCCGGGTCGTACAGCCTCAGATTGGTCAGCACTGCGCTGGTTTCTGTCAGGGGCAGAATATCTCCGGCATCCTTCAAAGCGCGGTAATGCTGTTCGTAGATACTGACACCGAATTGCCCGGCTCTGCGATAGTCCTCTCTTTTTGCGGTTCCGTCCACAAGAGGCTGACAGACGACAGCCCCCTCTTCTATTGGGATGTACACAGTACAGGTTTCCTGATCGATCAGGCGGAAGTTTTTCGCAACGGTTTCAAAGGGGAGCAGGCAGCCCGAAATACCTTCCTGGAGGGCTTTCACCGCATTGGTTTTGTCCATCTGATGTCCAATCAGGGAGCGCAAAGCGGTGAAGTACCGCTGTGTGGTCTCCAGGTCGCCAGGATCGCCGCCCTGCTGCAACGCCTCCTGTGCCGCCCGGATATTGACCCTCTGCAAGACTGGAACAGGGTTTTCGCTCTGAAAGTAGGTTACCACGCTACTGTTCGCCGGGCGTTTTCCCTCCCGGTTGCAGCGGCCCGCCGCCTGCGCTATGGAGTCCAGCCCCGCAAGCTCCCGGAACACTGCCGGAAAATCCACATCCACCCCCGCTTCAATCAGGGAAGTGGACACAACCCGACAGGTCAACCCCTCTGCCAGCCGCTTTCGAAGGGTGTCCAGCACTTTCTTCCGATGCGCCGGGTACATCAAAGTTGAAAGATGGAAGCTCCCCTCCCGTGGCAGCAGGTTGTAAATCTGCTGCGCCGCCTTCCGGGTATTCACGATACACAAAACCTGCTCCTGCTGAATTAACGCCTCCGCCAGTTCCTCGTCAGACATTTTTCCGCCGTCACGGTAGGTGACCCTGCGAAAATTCCGGAAAGCCTGCGATACCTCAGGGCACAGCTCCTGAATCTTCAGCCCGGGGCAAAACTGCCCGAACAGGTCGGACAGTACCGGCTGCGTTGCCGTACACAGAACGGCAGTGGAGCGGAAGTGAGCCGCCAGATTTGCAATCGCACCCACACAGGGCTTCAGATGGCAGGTGGGAATCATCTGCGCTTCATCAAAAATGATCACACTGTTTGCCATATTGTGGAGCTTGCGGCACTGGGAGGAACGGTTGGCATACAGGGATTCAAAGAATTGCACCGCCGTTGTGACAATGACAGGGGCATCCCAGTTCTCCGCGGCAAGGCGCAGGGACAGATTGCTTCGGTTTGTCTCCCCTTCCTCATCAAACAGGATTCCGCTGTGATGCTCCACCACATTGTTCTCTCCCAAAATTCTGCGGAAAACTGCGGCATTCTGTTCAATGATAGAGGTATAGGGAATCACATAGATCACTCTGTCCATGCCGTTTTCCACTGCGTGCTTCAGGGCGAAGGCAAGAGACGCAACGGTTTTTCCGCCGCCGGTGGGAACCGTCAAAGAATACACGCCCCGGGGCTGCGAAGCAGCGTCCAGGCACTGCCGCAGGATGTTGCAGCGGTTTCGATTCAGTTCCGTTTTGCCGGGGAACCACGGCTGGACATAGGTATTCAGTCGATCCAGCAGCACCGGCAGAGGGTCATATCCGTTTCGCAGCTGGTGCTTCTCTGACATAAATGCTTCTGTATCCAGATAATCCGCATCCACCAGACAGGAATACAGCATTCGAACCCAAAGTGACTGGGTGAACCGATCCTGAAAAGCGCGCGGCTTGTCGGGAGCCGGAATCCTTTCATCCCAGTAATAGGCAGGAATCCCACCGCTGAGCCCCTTTTTCATACGGCCAATGCAAGTTGGAGCACCGGGGTAATCCTGCCTGGGGTTTCCAAAATCCGGCAGACCGCCGTGATGTCCCACTACACAGCAGGCCATGAGATCCTCCCGGATTTTTGCACATTCCAGAGCACCTGCTGTGGCGTGGTCAACCTTGGGTCCACCAAAAAGACGCCGCTGAAACTCCTCGGAGCATTTACCGATATCGTGGGTATAGCCCAGCAATTCTCCGCGTTTTTCCTCCTGAAAGGCAGATGCAAACGCAGCGCATCTTTCAGCGGTACCGATTAGGTGCTCCATCACTGTCTGAACAGTACCGTCATCATGAATATGCGCATAGTACATTCTGAGTCCCCCTTTTTATCTCCGACAGATAGTATCCCCGGTAACGACATCGCTGCCGCCTATGTTGTTCCCCCTATATGTGCGTGGTGGAGCTACTTGTTTTCAAAATAGCGCAGGTTCTTTCCTTTTCCTTTTTTAACCAACACACCGTCATCCACCAGTTCGCGCAAAAGCAAGATCGCAGTGGATTGAGAAATGCCCAGAGAGGCTTCTACATCAGCGCGGACAAACGATCCATTGGCGCGAGATAGTGCCAGGATTGCATGGATTCGGCGCTCTTTCTTGTCGGCGCTGGTTGCTCCACTATTCCTTTTGACTCGCTGTGGAGCCTGAGGCTCCAGGTGGAAATTACTGTTTGGCAGAGTGATTTTAAAAGCGATGCCAGTAGTTTCGAACACCGGTAAACTGACATAATCGACATACCAATCCAACATCAACACGAAACCGCAACCCTAAGCCTCGATAAAGCGCAGACGATAGAAAATATTTGCCAAATTCTGATTCCGCAGGACAGAAATGCCTAATTTTACATCCTCCAGCGTAATGCCCTTAACCAGCCCGCCAATCGTAACAAACTCAATCCGATCTTCAAAGATGCTGATTAGCGTGGAGCCGCTGAAGGAATAATCCCGGTGTACGATCGCGTTCAGCAAAGCTTCGCGAACAGCTTCCGGCGGATAATCGCGTATATCTATGCGATCAAGGCCCGAAAATTCTGCCCGGGTGCGGTTATAACGATCAATATATGCAAAGGCTTCATTCAATTGTCCGAGAATAGAGCCGGACAGCTCACAGCGGTCTTTAAATATGGATTTTTTACTGCCCTCAAATACTGCCAGTTTGATCGTATGCGAACACTGGTCAGATAGCAGAAATGCCAGGTTGGTGTAGTTGTCATCATCACCAATCAGATGAAGTGTCCGCATTTGTGATTTGCCAAATGCAACCTCTCGCTTTTTAAAAAAAGCGGTCGCCTCATCAAATGTTAAGTTTTGATTCAGTGAGCGGGCCGATTCGTAGCTATCGCCGCTGGTTTCTTTGATCATGGTCAGAATCGCTGCATCCGTTGCAGGAACCGTGGATGCACCCTGCCGGACATAAACGCCTTCGGGTCGGATACCCTTTCCGTGCAAATAATAGGGTCGTGCTGTCCCTCTGTGAACCACAACAGAAATAACGCTTTTCCCGTCCATCACCTCATTCCGGCACTCCACAAACATTGTGATATCTGGGCGTATGGCATCTCGAATCGCATTTGTAACACGCAGCATGGTATCGTCAATATTCTGAATGCCGCATACACTTCCATCATCGTTCACTCCAATGTAGAGCGTTCCCCCATCACAATTGGCGAAGGCGACGACGGTGTTTTTGATATCATCAACATATTCCCTTTTGAATTCAGTCGTCTTATTTTCCGTAAACATAGGCAAGCTCCTATCTCATTCAAATCGCGATTCTAATCTAACAATTATTATAATCATTTTACTGGATTTTACAAGTAGCAATCGTAAAATTGTTTGAATGCATATATAGAATAGCGACGGTGATGATAGAAGGGTGTCGCGTTTCGGCGCTGTTGACAAATACCCCCAAAGCGGAATAACCCTTGAAAAATACCACCCATACAATGGAAAAAGACCGCATTTGCGGC
>CAMGCA010000034.1 GCA_946011705.1 uncultured Clostridia bacterium
GTGAGCGGCGGGGACGCCCGACCGCTCGGCGCCCCGGGCGTGGTGCGTTTGACTCCCGCCTCCCAGCGGGGAGTCCATCAGCCGATCACAGATCACCATGGGATCCTTCAGCAGCATGGGTGTAACAATCATATCCACCTTGTGCTCCTGCAGCAGCTGAAGACACAGCTCCTTGGGGCTTTCCTGATAGTGAATGTCCAGATTGGCCTGGGAACTCTTGTATTCCAGCAGCTTCGGCTCGAACAGGGACATGACGCTGATGGAGAAGGCCAGGCGGATGTGCTGGTGAAAGCGGGTGCCGTAGTTTTTCATGTCGGCGCCCAGGTTGTCAAGTTCCATGACCAGGGTGCGCACCCGCTCGTAGAACATGACACCGGCGGGGGTGAGGAAGGCGCCGTTGGAGTCCCGCATGAACAGCTCCACGCTCAATTCGCTTTCCAGCTGGGAGATTGCCTTGCTGATGGCCTGCCGGGAAATGAACAGCTTGCTGGCGGCGCTGACAAAACTGCGTGTGTCCGCCACTGAGAGAAAATATCGCAGCTGTCGTAGCTCCATAAAAAACACCCCTCTGTGACTACATCATAACACACAAAATCTGGAAATACAATCATTTGTTGCAGGGATGCAACTTTTTTTTGCAATCTCGGCAAATTCTATTTGCTTTCCTTATCGCAAAACGTATGATATAGTACGATTGTAGCAAATAAACAACTGGAGGTTGGTTAACGATGATTCTGATTGGTGAAAAGATCAACGGCTCGATTCCCTCTGTTGCAAAGGCAATCGCGGAGCGGAACGAGGACTGGATCCGTAATCTGGCGAAGATCCAGACCGAAGCTGGCGCTGACTTTATCGATGTGTGTGCGTCCGTCAAGGACAACGAGGTGGAGACCCTCCACTGGATGATCGACCTGGTTCAGGAGGTCACCGACACTCCCATCTGTATCGACAGCCCCGACGCGAACGTCTGTGTTGAGGCCATGAAGTTCTGCAAGAAGCCCGGCCTGATTAACTCCGTCTCCATGGAAGGCAACAAGGTTGATGTTATCTTCCCCGCCATTGCAAACACCACCTGGCAGTGCATCGCTCTGCTGTGCGCCAAGGGCATTCCTCAGTCCGCAGAGGAGCGGCTGACCGTGTTTGACCAGCTGATGGCCAAGGCCAAGGAGTACAACATCGCTCCCAGCCGCCTGCACATCGATCCTCTGGTTGAGATGCTCTGCACCTCCGAGAACGGCATCGCCATGGTCGAGGAAGTCATCCACACCGTCAAGGAGAAGTACCCCAGCATCCATGTCACCGGCGCTGTGAGCAACATCTCCTTCAACCTGCCCGTCCGCAAGCTGCTGAATCAGGCCTTCCTGGTTCTGGCTATGAAGGCTGGTATGGATTCCGCCGTGCTGGATCCCACCAACCGGGACATGATGGGCATGATGTACGCCACCGAGGCCATGCTGGGTCTGGACGACTACTGCATGGAGTACATCGGCGCATACCGTGATGGAAAATTTGGTCCCGTCAAGACCAACTAATTTACCATAATTTCATTTATCATTATTTATAGGGGGAATTTCATATGTCTAAAATTGAAGAACTGGCTCATGCCGTAGAAATCGGTAAGTCGAAACTGGTACCCGGTCTGGTTCAGGAGGCATTGGACGAGGGCAACGCTCCGATCGACATCCTGAACAAAGGCATGATCGACGCCATGGCAATCGTCGGCGACAAGTTCAAGAGAAACGAGATCTTCGTTCCCGAGATGCTGATTGCTGCCAAGGCTATGAAGAAGGGCGTTGAGGTTCTGAAGCCCTACCTGGCTGGCGACAACGCTTCCAAGGTTGGCAAGATGGCCATGGGCACCGTTGCCGGTGACCTGCACGACATCGGCAAGAACCTGGTTATCATGATGATCGAGTCCACCGGCTACGAGGTCGTCGACCTGGGCATCGATGTCCCCGTTGAGAAGTTCCTGGAGGCTGCCAACGATCCCGAGATCACCGTCATTGGCGTTTCCGCTCTGCTGACCACCACCATGCCTGCCATGCAGGAGACCGTGGCTGCTCTGAACAAGCATCCTCGCCGTAGTGAGTTCAAGATCATGGTCGGCGGCGCTCCCATCACCCAGGCCTTCGCCAACGAGATCGGCGCTGATGTCTACACCGAGGACGCTGCTTCCGCCGGACAGGCTGCCAAGGCTCTGGCTGCCAAGTAATCCGTTTCACGTCTAACAGAAAACAGCCATTGATATCCTGACAATTTGGATAGGACATCAGTGGCTGTTTTGTTTTATTAAAAACAATCGAATGATACAGAGATTTCATCGATTCTGCTAAATATCCAAGGAGGAATGCAACATGATTCAGAAATACCCCAATCTGTGCAAGCCCATCACTCTGGGCCGGGTGACCTTCCGCAACCGCATGTTCTCCGCACCTATGGGCGGCACGGATATCACCGCCGACTGCTGTGTCGGCCCCAGAACCCCCGGCTTCTATGAGCTGCGGGCCAAGGGCGGCGCTGCTGCCGTCACCGCCAGCGAGCTGGTGGTGCATCCCGAAACCGACGCTTCCCATATGTTCCACCTGAACCTGACCACCCCCGGGTGCCTTGCCAGCTGGACATGGACGGCCGATGCAATCTCCCGTCACGGCGCCGTGGCCAGCGTGGAGCTGAGCCATTCCGGCCAGTACGCTGGTACCTACCTGGTGGACAAGGACAAGAAGAAGGGCCTGAGCCAGTTCGGCCCCAGCGATTGGGTGCGTCCCGACGGCATCCCCGTCAAGGCCCTGACCCGTGAGCAGATTCAGGACATCGTCAAGGCCTACGGCGACACCGCCGGTCTTGCCAAGCGGGCGGGCTTCCAGTTGGTGATGGTTCAGGGGGGCCACGGGTGGCTGCGAAACCAGTTCCTGTCCCACGCCTTCTACCATCGTACCGACGAGTACGGCGGCTGCCTTGAGAATCGGCTGCGTCTTACGCGGGAGGTGCTGACCAGCGTCCGCAACGCCGTTGGCCCCGGTTTCCCCATCGAGTTCCGTATGAGCGGTTCCGAGCTGTTCGAGGGCGGCTACACCCTGGAAGACGGCGTGGAGATTGCCAAGGGCGTGGAGGATCTGGTGGACATGATCCATGTCTCCGCCGGTTCCTACCAGTTCGGCTTCTTCAATACCCATCTGCCCATGTTTGCTCCCCACGGTGCCAACGTGCATCTGGCCGCCGAGATCAAGAAGCACGGCAAGGTTCCAGGCGCCACTCTGGGCGCGCTGAACGATCCTGCCCAGATGGAGGAGATCATCGCCTCAGGCAAGGCGGACGTGGTGGAAATGGCCCGTGCGCTGCTTGCCGATCCTGAGCTTCCCAACAAGGTCATGGCGGGCCGTGACGACGAGATCGTCCGCTGCCTGCGCTGCTTCACCTGCATGGCGGAGCGTCCTACCACCGGCACCCGCCGCTGCGCCGTCAATCCCCTGATCGGCCGTGAGTGCGAGGGTATGGACATTACGCCCGCTGCCGTGCGCAAGCGCGTGGTGGTGGTCGGCGGCGGCGTGGCCGGTATGAAGGCTGCCCTGACCGCTGCCCAGCGGGGCCATCAGGTTACCTTGCTGGAAAAGAGCGACAAGCTGGGCGGTATCCTCAAGAGCGAGCAGGCGCTGCCGTTTAAGTACGAGATGTATCAGCTGGGCGTGACCCTGGAGCGGCAGATGGAGCTGGCCGGTGTGGAGGTTCGTCTGAACACCCCCGCCACCGAGGAGATGCTGGAGGAGATGAAGCCCGAGGCTCTGATTCTGGCCGTGGGCAGCAAGCCCATCGTTCCGCCCCTGCCCGGCATGGACGGCGACAACGTGGTGGTTGTGAACAACTACTATCTGGAAAAGGACAAGGTCGGCGACAGCGTTGTGGTTCTGGGCGGCGGTCTGGCTGGCTGTGAGTGCGCCGTGCATCTGGGCATGGAAGGCAAGAAGGTCCACATCGTCGAGATGCGGGATTCTCTGGCGGTGGACTGCAACATCCGTCACCGTCCTATCCTGATGCAGCAGGTGGACAAGTACACCACCGTGCATCTGAACCACACCGGCCTGCAGGTGACCAAGGAGGGTCTGCTGGCTAAGAATGCCGAGGGCGAGGAGGTTCTGATCCCCGGCACCACTGTGATCTGCGCCGTGGGTCAGCGCTCCAACCGGGACGATGTGCTGCTGCTGCGGGGCTGCGCTCCCTGGGTTCGTGAGATCGGTGACTGCGTCAGAGTCTCCAACATCACCAACGCTATGTACATGGCTTACCACGCGGGCCTCGACATCTGATACGATTTGGGGCTGATAAGAAAGGCTGTTATTGCGAACCAGCGCGCACGCAGGTGTGGCAATCTTTTACAGCCCCAAGGCGTTGCCGTATCCAGGGTTTTCCTGTGAAGTGCTCCCTTCTGCCGAATGAAGCATTTTCATGGAATATCCGTATGACAATCAAAGGAACCCGGCAGGACACCGCCCTGCCGGGAGAAAAAAGGATTCGGAAAAAACAGTTGACAAAATGCACAATGGGGTGTATACTGTTTTGTATAAATTTAACACACTAAAGCAATGAAAAGCAAAGGCGTTTTTCTTCCCTTTTTGGGGCGAAAAACGCCTTCTTTGATTATTCAGCTGTTTGGAGATGAGGACAATGATAAAACTGGAGCATGTTGAGAAATATTTTGGCGACCTTCACGTTCTAAAGGACGTGAATCTGGAGGTCAAAGAGGGCGAGAAGCTGGTTATCATCGGCCCCTCCGGCTCCGGCAAGTCCACCACCGTGCGGTGCATGAACTTCCTGGAGACCCCCACCAGCGGCCATGTGTACATTGATGGCGAGGAGCTGACGGCGAAGAACAAGACAAAGCTTGTTCGCCGCACCACCTCCATGGTGTTCCAGCAGTTTAACCTGTACCCCCACATGACGGTGCTCCACAACCTGACTCTGGCTCCCATGAAGCTGCACCACAAGAGCCGCAAGGAGGCCGAGGAACTGGCTTATCATTATCTGGATGTGGTTGGCCTGCGGGACAAGGCCCATGTGTACCCCACCACCCTGTCCGGCGGCCAGCAGCAGAGAATTGCCATCGCCCGTGCCCTGTGCGCCCAGACGAAAATCATCCTGTTTGACGAGCCTACCTCCGCTCTTGACCCGGAGACCATTCAGGAGGTTCTGGACGTGATGATCAAGCTGGCGAAGGAAAACATCACCATGGTGGTGGTGACCCACGAAATGGGCTTTGCCCGTCAGGTGGCTGACCGTATCGTCTTCATGGCCGACGGCATGATTCTGGAGGAGGGCACCCCGGACGAATTCTTTGAGAACCCCACCAACGAACGGCTCAAGCAGTTCCTTGGCAAAATCATACGCAAATAAGCCGGCAGGGCCGGCAGCCAATGCGTTACAAACCCCTGCAGTCATCCGACATCCTTTGGGCCCCTCGACCGGCGGCGAGTCGCCGCTGACAGTGCGTTACGGACGCTGGGCAGTCATCCGACATCCTTTGGGCCCCTCGACCGTAAACGCTCAAAGAGTTGGTATTTCGAAAAACACTCCATCCGTTTCTTCCTGCCGGGCTGACCTCCGGCGGTTGAAATAAAATTGTTTATTTGGAGGAAAAGACTATGAAAATGAAGCGCTTTGTATCCGTTGTCCTGTGCGCCCTGATGCTGCTGCCCATTCTGGCAGGCTGCGGCGCCAAGACCGAGGCACCTGTAGCTACCGCCGCTCCCGCTCCCGCAGCTACTGAGGCTGCCACCACTGCTCCCGCTGCCGCTGAGACCACGGCTCCCGCAGCTCTGGCTGAGGACGTACAGAAGATCGTTGACCGGGGCGTTCTGCGTGTGGGTGTCAAGAACGCCGTTCTGGGCTTCGGCTTCCAGGATGAGCTGACCGGCGAGTATTCCGGCATGGAGATTTCTCTGGCTCAGAAGATCGCCGAGTACCTTGGCGTGGACGTGGAGTTCACCGCCGTCACCGCTGCCACCCGTACCGAGCTGCTGGATTCCGGCGACATTGACTGCGTGCTGGCTACCTTCACCATCACCGAGGAGCGTAAGAAGAGCTGGGACTTCACCACTCCCTACTACACCGACTACGTCACCGTGCTGGTTGAGGATGCTTCCGGCATCAAGACGCTGGCTGACCTGAAGGATAAGAAGGTTGGCGTTTCCTCCGGCTCTACCTCCGGCAAGGCGCTGGTGAAGGCCATGATCGAGGCGGGTGTTCTGTCCGGCGACGGCTTTGATGCCGATTCCTTCGATCCCGCTACCTGGACTGACGGCGTGAGCTTTGCTCAGTACGACGATTATCCCACCATTTCCACCGCTCTGAGCGCCGGTGAAGTGGATGCCTTCTGCGTGGATAAGTCCATCCTGGCTGTCTACCACACCGATGGCCGCTCCTACATTGAAGACAAGTTCGCTCCCCAGGAGTATGGCATTGCCACTGTCAAGGGCTCCGGCATGAGCGAGCTGTGCGAGACGCTGGTCACCGGCTGGCTGGCTGACGGCACCATTGATGCCCTGATCGCCGAGAACGGCATCGCCTAAGCAAAATTTGTGTATTACGGTAGGGCGGGGGCTTGCCCCCCCGCCCCAGTATACCAAAAGGAAATCCGCTCTCTAAATGGGATGGTATGAAAAATAGCGTAGTATTTGGAGAACGGATTGCACCACAGGCATTCCCTTCGGTCACCGCGCCAGTGTGCGCAACTTTTCACAATGACATAGCGTTTCGAAAGACGAAGGAGGTATTTTATGGCTGGACTGTTTTCCGCCGATGCGTGGAGTAAAATTTGGACATACCGCGGTACCTTTCTGCTGGGCCTCGAAAATACGGCGGTGACGGCGCTGTTTGCGCTGGCGCTGGCATTGGTGCTGGGCATTCTCTTTGGCCTGTTCGCCACCAGCGGAAAGCGGGCACTTGCCTTCCTCGCCCGGGTGTATGTGGAAGTGATCCAGAATACCCCGGTTTTGCTGCAAATGTGCTTTCTTTACTACGCGCTGGCCTTTTCCGATCACAGCATCGGCATCATCAATACCGGCATTCTGACGTTGGGGATCTACCACGGGGCCTACATGGCGGAGGTGGTGCGCTCCGGCATCGAGGCCATTCCCCGGGGCCAGTTTGAGGCCGCCATGGCCCAGGGCTTTGGGTATTTGCAGCGGATGTACTATATCATCCTGCCCCAGAGCATCAAGATCATCCTGCCGCCCATGGTCAATCAGGTGGTGAACCTGATTAAAAACACCTCCTGCCTGTACATTGTCGGCGGCGCGGATTTGATCTCCGTAACCTACAGCTTTGTCACCGGCGAGAATACCGGCGGCGCCTACGCCCCGGCATACCTCGTCAGCGGCCTGCTGTTCTTCATCGTCTGCTGTCCGCTGTCTTCTTTAGCAAGTATGTGGGAAATATCGCTTAAAAAGCGGGATGTCCGCACGGGCAGGCCGGCAAAAAGTCTGGAAGGGGTGCGGTAAATGGAAGCGTTCAAAGGCAGTCTCACCATGATTACGAACCCAGCCGTATTCGCCTACGTTATGAAGGGCGTGGCCTTCACCATCGTCATTTCCGTGGTGGCGGTGCTCTGCGGCATCCTGTTTGGCTCCATCCTCGCCATGGTCAGAAACTACTGTACCAGCAAAAAAACCAGGGTTTTCCAGTGGCTTTCTGTGATTTACATTGAAATTTTTCGCAATACCCCATTGCTTTTGTGGATTTTCATCTGCCTTGTGTTCTGCCCCTGCCCCAAGGCGCTGGAGCACAAGATGTGGGGCCTGTCCTCCGCTGAGGTCAAGCTCCTGTTCAAAACGGCGGTGGCCCTGATCCTCTTTACCTCCTCCGTCATCGCGGAGATTGTCCGGGGCGGCCTGAACTCCGTTGCCCACGGACAGTTTGAGGCGGGGCATTCTCAGGGCTTTTCCACGGTGCAGATCATGCTCTACATCGTGCTGCCCCAGGCCTTCCGCAACATCGTGCCCACCCTTTTAAGTCAGGTCATTACCACCATCAAGGATTCTTCCTATCTTGCCAACGTGGCGACCATTGAGCTGATGAGCCGGGTGAAGAAGCTCCTCAGCTCTGCCCATCGGTATAACGGCCTGAACACCGTGAACGTATCCGATGTGTTTGTCCTGTTCGGCTTTGCGTGCCTGATTTATTTTATCATCAATTTTACTCTGTCCTGCGTGGTCAGAAGGATGCAGAAGCGTAAAAAAGCGGTGCCCGCCCGGCGGCAGGAGGTAATGCCATGAAGCAGTATGTGGTTACCATTTCCCGGCAGTTCGGCTCCATGGGCCGGATGATCGCCCAGCAGCTCTCCCGGGAGCTGGGGGTTAACTTCTACGACCGGGACATTGTGGAGGAAACCGCCAGCCGCATGGGTCTGCCGGTGTCCGTTATCAGCAATACGGAAGAAAATTCCAAGTCCATCTATTTTAAGCAGCAGTACCCCCTGGGCATGGGCATTGCCAGTATGCGGGATGAAATCTTCCTGATTCAGAAAAATATCATCCGGGATCTGGCCCAGAAGGAGTCCTGCATCATCGTCGGCCGCTGCGCCGACAGCATTCTCACGGACATGGAGAACCGCCTGAACGTGTATATCTACGCGCCTATGGATGCCCGGCTCCGCAATGCCGTGGAGCTGGCGAAGCTGGACGAGAAGACGGCGAAGAAGATGATCCGGGAAATCGACCGATCCCGGGAGCTGTACCACCGGCGGTACTGCCCGGAGTATGTGGACGCTTCCACCAATAAGGACATCATGATTGATTCCAGCCGCTTCGGCGCGGAGGGAACCGTAAAAATACTGGCGGGTTTGGTCAGAGAGATGTTTGCGTGAAAAGACGGCGCTGTAAATCCAGCGCCGCTTTTTCCGTGATCGCAGGGCGGGGTCGTGACTCCGCCGCAGATTGTTAAAAACCATGTCATTGCGAGCCAGTGCGCACACTGGCGTGGCAATCCGTTCTCCAGATGCTGCGGCTTTATCGATCATTTCGCTTAAGCTTTTAGGAAACGGATTCCCACGGTCGCTCCGCTCCCTCGGAATGACATACGCTTTATTCGACACGATGCGGCGGAGGCAAGCCCCCGCCTTACATTGGATTGCACAAGTGTTAGGAAAGAAGGAGAAGCCATGAAAAAGCCTCTGCCCCCCATCGGCGCGCGGATCATGAAGTCCTCTTTGGGTTCCCTGATCTGCGTGGGAATCTACTTTCTCCGGGAGCTGCTGCCCATCGGCAGCGGCATTCCCTTTTACAGCATTCTGGCGGTGCTCTGGTGCATCCAGCCCTACACCACCTCCACCCTCGCCATGGCAAAGCAGCGCACCATCGGTACCTTTCTGGGGGCGGCCTATGGGCTGGCGTTCCTTCTGGTGTTCCGGGCGCTGGGCGGTGGAAACAAAACGACAGTTTACATAACGTCCTGCCTGATGTTGATTCCCGTCCTCTATACCACGGTGCTGCTGGAAAAGCGCAACGCCTCCTATTTTTCTTGCGTGGTGTTTCTCACCATCGCCTTCAATCACAGCTTTGACGAAAACCCCTATTTGTTCGCCTTCAACCGTGTCCTCGATACCCTCATCGGCATCGGCGTGGGGGTACTGCTGAATTCTGCCCACCGGCCGGTGAAACAGAAGGAGAACGTCCTCTACGTCAGCGGCATCGACTCCGTTCTGGTGTCCAGCCGGGTGTTTGGACGTTGGTAATCAGACCTTCCAATGATTACAGGGTAGCCCTGGCGCTGATGAATTCCGGGAAATATCGTGAAGCGGCGGAAGCCTTTGAAGCGCTGGGTCAATATTGGAATAGTCCGGAAAAGGCTGTGGAATCTTTGTATCAGAATGCTCAGGCCCTGATGGATTCCGGAAAATTCGTAGAAGCAGCGGAAGCCTTTGAAGCACTCGGTGATTATCAGGATAGTGTGGAAAAGGCAGAGAATGCGCGGATGGGAAGCCATCTTTCGGCTGCTTATCGGGACGCTCAAGTCCTGATGGATTCTGGGAAATTCGTAGAAGCAGCAGAGGCTTTTGAAGCACTGGGCGATTATCGGGACAGCGCGGAAAAGGCACAGAAAGCTCTGTATTTAAATGCTCAATCTCTGATAGATGACGGGAAGTACTTCCTAGCGATGCGTGCATTTTCTGACCTGAGTTAGATGGACAGCGTGGATAAAGCGCAGGAAGCAAAAGAATCCTATTGGCGTGTCCTGCGGGAGGAAACTTTGTCAGCAGGTGCATTTCACACGGTAGGCCTGTGCAGTGATGGCACCGTGATAGCCAAAGGAGCAAATAATTTCGGTCAAAGAAATGTCAATTTTGGTCAGTGTAACGTTGACGGCTGGACGGATATTGTGGCGGTGTCGGCAGGAGGCTACTATACAGTAGGTCTGCGCAGCGATGGCACTGTGGTGGCCACGGGACAAAACGGATATGGTCAATGCAACGTCAGAAGTTGGACGGACATTATGGCGGTGTCGGCGGGGTATAGTCACACAGTAGGCCTGCGCAGTGATGGTACTGTGGTAGCCACAGGATCCAACGACAACGACCAGTGCAACGTCAGTGGCTGGGTAGACATCGTTGAGGTATCTGCGGGTGGTAATCACACGGTAGGCCTCAGAAATGATGGCACCGTTATGTCTACAGGAAGGAATACCGAAGGTCAATGCGATGTAAGCGGCTGGACAGACATCGTTGCGGTGTCTGCGGGTGGTAATCACACACTGGGGCTGCGCAGTGATGGTACCGTAGTATCCACGGGTTCTAATGCAAGTGGGCAATGCAATGTCAGTAGTTGGACAGATATCGTGGCAGTGTCGGCTGCAGGCGCGCACACAGTAGGCCTTCGTAGCAGCGGAACTGCGGTAGCCACAGGATGGGATGGATATGGACAATGCAGTGTCGGGGGCAGTAACTGGAAAGACATTATTATGGTGTCTGCAGGAGACTATCAAACAGTGTGCCTGTGCAAAAATGGCTCAGCGGTATCTACAGGAATCTTTGGCTTGTGCACTATCAATGATTGGGAAAATATCCGCACTCACTGATCCAGTCTTACAATTTCACCGTTGCTGCTGCAGAGGAAACTGGGAGCTAAGCCAATATTTAGCTACGGGTTATCCCGACTTTCATGTTATACCGACTTTTCAGGAAATGTCTACAGC
>CAMGCA010000035.1 GCA_946011705.1 uncultured Clostridia bacterium
GTAGGGCGTCTTTTTCGTTGCCATAAATTCAAACTTCCTTCCTGCCGTACTGCGCCAAAACAGCACGTTCTCTACTATTATAATCTCTGGTTCTGTCCAGAATGGTATACCCGTTTTCGGTTAAAATCTGACAAACATCGTCCCCCTGCCCCATGCCGAACTCAAAGCACAGGTAGCCGCCGGGCTTCAATGCCGGGGCAAAATTCTGGGCGATTGCACGGTAAAAGTCCAGACCGTCCTCGCCGCCGTAGAGGGCCAGATGGGGCTCGTAATCCTTGACGCTCACCGGCAGTTCCAGCATTTCCTGCCCCGTAATATAGGGGGGATTGGAGACAATCAGGTCGAATTTTCCAAGGAACGGGAAGGCGGGCTTCAGAGCGTCCGCCTGCACGCAGCGTACCCGGCCGGTGAGCTTATTGAGGGCGGTGTTTTCCTTCGCCACCGCCAGAGCGTCCAGACTCACATCCGCCAGCGTCACCTTCGCGTCCTTCACCCGGCTGGCCACCGCCAGCCCAATGCAGCCGCTGCCGCAGCACAAATCCAGAATCCGGGGGTCTTTGTCGAGGAACAGGGCCTGCTTGATGGCCAATTCTGCCACGGCGCAGGTGTCGTCCCGAGGGATCAGCACCTTGGGGGACACGATCATGGGCAGGCCGTAGAATTCCCACTGACCCAGGATGTAGGCGATAGGTTCCCCTGCCAGCAGCCGCTTGAGGCCCTTTTCAACGCCCTCCACAATGTCTTCGCCTGCGTACAAATCTCTGTCCGCCAGGAACCGGGCATGATCCTTGCCGGACACGTGGCAAATGAGCATCCGGGCCAGCACCCCCGCGTCCTGGGCATTTTCCGTTTCCAGCAGCGCCCGGCGGGTGTCCTGATACAGCTGACCGTACTGCTTTACCATCGGTCCGCGCCCTCCTGCTCCGGCAGCACCGCTTCCACGGCGGCAATGCCCACCTCGATCATACTGTCGTCCGGCTCATTGGTGGTGAAATTTTGCAGCCACATACCGGGAGCGGTGAGAATCTTCGTAAAGCCATTGTCATGGCGGCCCGCCCAGCGGTTGATCTCATAGGTGATGCCCACCACGATGGGCAGAAGCAGCAGCTTAAAAAGAATCATCAGCAGGCGGTAGCCGAAAGTACCCCGGATGGCTTCCAGCCCGGGCACCGCCGCCAGCAGGGCCGAGGACGCCACGGAGAACACCAGAATGGAGATGACCAAAACCACCAGCAAAAAACTGGTGCCGCAGCGGGGGTGAAGTCTCGTCTGCATCCGCACGTTTTCCACCGTCAGGGGCAGACCCGCCTCATAACAGCGGATGGTCTTGTGCTCCGCGCCGTGGTAGGAAAATACCCGTTTCATCTCCTGCATCCGGGAAACCAGGAACATATAGGCAAGGAAAATCGCCATGCGGATGATGCCCTCCACCAGATTCAGGGCAAGGTTACTATCCAGAAAGCGGTCAAAGAAGCCGCCGATGACCATGGGCAGCAGGAAAAACAGCAGGATGGACAGGCCAAGGCCCATAGCCACGGCAATCCCCACCACGGCCTGCTGGAATTTCTCGTTTCCCAGCTTTTCTTCCAGCCACCGGTCAAATTTGGACGGCTCCTCCTGCATTTCCTCGGGGGCTAAGTCCGCCGAGCGCAGAAGCGCCTTGATGCCCACCACCTGGGCGTCAAAAAAGTTGAACACACCCCGGATAAAAGGGAGGTTTTTCCAGGATTTGGGAGGATTTTTCTTTCTGGGGCTGGTCTCAATGCTGAGGCCCTCTGCCCTGCGAACCACGATGGCGTCCTTGTCGGGGCCGCGCATCATGATGCCCTCGATCAGCGCCTGACCGCCGATCATGGTTTTGAATTTTTCGCAGCACTGCTGCTTGTTTTCTGCCATGCAATGTGTCTCCTTATTGGGTCGCGGGCAGGCGCACCGTCACCAGCGTGCCGCCGCCTTCCGCGTTTTCCAGCGTCAGTGTGCCGCCGTGCATCTCAACGATCTCGTCACAGACCGCAAGACCGATGCCGGTGCCCCGGACGCTGGCGCTGCCCTTGTAGAATTTCTTTTTCACCAGCGGCAGCTCGTCCTCCGGGATGCCGGGGCCGAAGTCCCGGATCCGGACGATAACGTTCTCGCCGTCATAGTG
Source organism: uncultured Clostridia bacterium (assembly GCA_946011705.1). GTDB lineage: Bacteria > Bacillota > Clostridia > Oscillospirales > Oscillospiraceae > Faecousia. The sequence continues at coordinate 2,147 of CAMGCA010000035.1, forward strand.
CATATCCGTCTCAATCCGCTTGCCCGCGCCGCCGTGCTTGGCGGCGTTGTCCAGAATGTTCAGGAACACCTGACGCATTCTCTGGGGGTCGCAGGGAATCTCCGGGATATCCTCGTCATTTTCGTTGTAAATCAGCTGGATGCCGTCCTGAGACAGGCGGCTGCCGTACATGAACACGGTATCTTCATACTCGCTTCGCAGGTCGGTCATTTCCACCGCCAAGGTCATGCGCCCATCCTGCATCCGGGTGAAGTCCAGCAAATCCATAACCATCTCCGTCAGGCGCTTTGCTTCGCTGGAGATGATTTTCATGCCCTGCCGGGTCTCCGCGTCCATGTTCTCATCGGACAGCAGGGTTTCGCTCCAGCCGTTGATGACGGTCAGCGGCGTGCGCAGCTCGTGGGACAGCTGGGAGATGAACTCCGCCTGCATTTTCTCATTCTGGGCGATTTTGTTTGACATTTCGTTGATGGTGTCCGCCAGATCGCCAATTTCGTCCCGGTATTTGGTCTGAATCTGCACACCGTAGCTGCCGGCAGCAATCCGCTGGGCCTTCTCCGTGATCTGCGCCACGGGATTCATCACCGAGCGCAGGAAGAAGTTGCTGCTGACGAGAACCACCGCCATCACCGCGGTCAGCACCATCATGCTCACCAGAGCCACCTGCAGAATCTGGGCATCCACCTTTCGGGTAGAGGTCACATAGCGCAGCACGCCGATGACCTCGCCGTTTCCGTAAATCATGGGGCTGGACACCGCCATAATCCGCTCCCCGGTGCTGGGATCTTTGCCCAGATACGGCACGGGATACCGGCTCTCCACCGCCTGCCCGATCTCCGGGGTTGCGGGCGACTGCCCCGCCCACTGGCCGTAGGAGGAAGCAACCAACTGCCCGTCCCGGTTGATAAACTGCAATTCGATGGTATCCTTGTCCTCGAAGGTCTGGGCGTAGGTGATGCAGGACTGGTAGTATTCATGGTAAGTCTGGTCGATATAGGCGGCGAAGAAGTCCGTAGTGGTCTTGGCCCGGTACTTCATATCCGACTCCATGTTGGAATAGTAGTAGGCCGCGAAGGAGGCCGTCACCACCATGACACACACAAGGCCCAGCGCCAGCACCACGCTGGCTGTGTTCATAAGCCACCGTTTACGCAGACCGCCCACATGGAGGATCGATTTCAAATCCAACACCGCTTACGCGCCCCACTTATAGCCAAGACCCCAGACGGTGGTGATGTAGGTGGGGTTGGCGGTGTCGTCCTCAATTTTGATGCGCAGGCGGCGGATATTCACGTCCACAATTTTCAGTTCGCCGTCGTAGTCCCTGCCCCAGACTGCCGCCAGAATATCCTCCCGGGACAAAGCCCTTCCGGGGTTGAGCATAAACAGCTTCAAAATGGCGTACTCCACCTGAGTCAGGCGAATGCGGTTTCCGTTCTTTTCCAGGGTGTGGTTCCGGGTGTTCATGACGAAGGGGCCCTGGGTAATCAGCTCCGAGCTGGCACTGGTGTCCCCGCCAATGCGGCGGTACAGGGCGTCAATCCGGGCCGTCAGCTCCGCGGGAGAGAAGGGCTTGGTCACATAGTCATCCGCGCCGGTCATGAGGCCTGTGACCTTGTCCATTTCCTGGGTACGGGCGGTGAGCATGATAATGCCCATCTGCTTGTTGGTGGCCCGGATGCGGCGGCAGACCTCGAAGCCGTCCATGTCGCCGGGAACCATAATATCCAGGATGGCCACCCCCGTGTCAGGATTGGCTGCGATGGCGTCCAGGGCTTCCTGTCCGTCCCCTGCTTCGATCACGTCATAGCCGGCCCGTTTGAGATTGATCACCACAAAGCTGCGGATATTCAATTCGTCTTCCATAATCAGCACTTTTTTCATATGTTACCTCTTTTCAAGTCTCCCCCGTCTGCCAATCCTGACGGATCAGGCGGAAGCTGTCCTGTAAGCTTTTTTCAGTAATTCCGTACTCCGGGGCGGCGATATCCAGCTGAGCCGCGTAGGCCACGCCCTCCGCCCGATACAGGGGGAAGCGCCCGTCCTGGGCCGCGCTTTCATCCCGGTCCGCGCCGGTGAGCGTATATACGGAAAACAGCGCGGTGGCCGTCTGGTAGGATTCATCCCACACATAGAAGCGGAAGCACCCATGCTCCTGCTCCACCGTCATCCGGCTGGCCCACTGGCTGTCCAGCTGCAAATACCAGCCGCCGATGTAATTGTGGAAGGTGTACAGCTTGTCGATTTCCCAGCCGTCCACGTCCATGGCGTACCAGCGCACCAGGAATCTCTGCTCGCTGTCCCGCCATACGGTCACCGGCTTCATGGTAACCAGCCCCGGCAGCTCCATAACGCCGTCCGAGTCGATATCCTCAGCGTAGACATAGTAGTTAAGCAATGTTCGGATACTGGTGTCCGCCTCCGTCGAGTAGGCGATGTTGGTAAAATGACCGTCCTTCACCGCGAAGATATCGGTGACGATGGTGTTCTCCTCGGAGGAACTGGTGACAAACACCGCCGGGGTCTGATCCTGCAATTTGCCTGTCATGATCCGGCGGATCCGGGAGGTGTTTTCTGACAATTCCGTCTCCACAGAGCGGACAATCTGTCCGTTCCGGTAGCTGTACAGCACCGCCATCCCCCGTTCCGTCTCCTCCTCACCGCGGCGCAGAACCATCAGTTCACTTCTGCCGCCGCTTAAGTTACAGGGCAGCATTTTGCTGTAGCCGTTCATGAGCAGCAGCTCCGCGCTGCCGCCCCGGAAGGTAAACACCGCCACGCTGCGCAGCACCTGGTCGCTGACCTGAAAGCCCACAATCAGCTCCTTGCCGGGCTGGTCATCAAAATCCACATACTCCACCTGTTCAAAGGCCTGACCGTTGAAGCCGATGGTGTCCAGCGTCCGGCACCGGCCTGTCTCGTCCTGCTGGAAAATCAGCACCTGCAGGGGCTTTTCCGTGGCGCCTTTGGCAAACACCAGATATTCGTCCACCCCATCGCCGTTCAGATCCGCCATCTGCACCGTCTGCTGGTGCTCCCCGGACTGGGGGGAGGAAAAGGTCATGCCGTACATGGCCGTGTCAATGGCGGCCTGCAATTCCTTATATTCCTCCGGCCGCTTGGGCAAGGCGTACATTTCCTCCACCGTGCGCATGGCGCAGCCGGTCAGGAGCAGCGTGAAAAACAGCGCGCACAGAAGCCATATTCTCTTTTTCACGGCATCAACTCCTCTCGATTTTACATTATATCATATTTCCTTTCAAAAGGAAAGCTACTTTACCACAACATTTCCGTCCCCAAGGACGTTTTTCAGCTCCAGCAGCATCCTGTCCGCAAGCTGCGCACGAGTGCCCCGGCGATGTCCGGTGTCCGAAAAATAAAGCACCACACCGCTCTCTCCTGGGAACATATTGAGGATGGCCCGCACTTTTGGATAGAGCTTCCCTTCCTCACCGGGCAAACGCAGGTACAGCGTGCCCTGCCGGGGAGGCTGCTGAGACGGTCTTGCCGCCGGTTCGGGATTGCCCTGCGCAAAATCGGCGATGGGGCGGGCGCGGTTAATGACGATTTGCGGCTCTTTGTCGTCCCGCAGGGACAGCCTTCCGGTAATCACCACCGCCGCCCCCTCTTTGAGATAGCCGCCGAACTGGCCCAGCACATTGGAGAAGGCCAGCATCTCGATGGATGCCGTGTCATCCTCCACAGTGATATAGGCCATAATGGAATTATTCCGGGTGGTTTTCATTTTCAAAGTCTGGACAATACCGGCCACACTGACGATCTGGTCGTCTTCAAAATGGCTGTCCTCGTCCATCAGGCTGCCGATGCGCACCACATGGGTATTTTTAAGGCACTCCCGATAGTCGTCCATGGGGTGGCCGGAAATGTAGATGCCCATGGTCTCCTTTTCCAGGGCCAGCAGGTCAGATTTTTTCATCTCGTTCAGCCTGGGGATGGGAATTCTCGCCGCTTCATCCTCGGTTTCCATCATGCCGAACAGGCCCATCTGGCCCTCCAGATTCTTCTTTCGGGAGGCAGCAATGGCGTCCATCATGCTGTCGTAGACCGCTAAAAGCTCGCTGCGATGGTTGCCGAAGCAGTCCGCCGCGCCGCACTTGATAAAGTTCTCCACGGCCCGTTTGTTCAGCTCTCCCTCCCCCATCCGCTCGATGAAGTCCTCCAGAGATTTGAAAGGGCCGCCTTCTTCCCGCTTTTTTACCATACTGCGAATCAGGCCCAGACCGACATTTTTCACCGCGCCCAGGCCGAAGCGGATGGCATCGCCATCCACGGTGAAGTGATCTTCGGAGTGGTTTAAGTCCGGTGGCAGTACGGCAATGCCCAGTTCCTTGCACTCGGCGATGTAGCCCGCGATTTTTGTCGCCGAGTCCAGCACCGAGGTCATGAGGGCCGCCATGTACTGCCGGGGGTAGTGGCACTTGAGGTAGGCGGTCTGGTAGGATACGATGGCATAGCACACCGCGTGGGCCTTGTTGAAGGCATAGTTGGCAAAATCCACGATTTCGTCGTAAATGGACTGTGCCACTGCCTCGGGGATGCCGTGGCCCACACAGCCGGGGATATTCTGGGCCGGGTCGCCGTAGACGAAGACCTTCCGCGCTGCCTCAATGACCTTCATTTTTTTCTTGGAAATGGCCCGGCGGATATTGTCGGCTTGTCCCATGGTGTAGCCGCCCAGGGAGCGGAAAATCTCAATGACCTGCTCCTGATAGACGATGCAGCCGTAGGTGACCTTCAGAATGGGTTCCAGCATGGGGGTCTTGTAGGTGACCTTCCGGGCATCCAGCTTGTTGGCGATAAATCGGGGGATAGAGTCCATGGGGCCGGGGCGGTACAGGGCCACGATAGCGGTGATGTCTTCAATGGAGCTGGGCTTCATGTTGATGCACACCCCGGTCATGCCCGCCGATTCCAGCTGGAACACGCCCTGGGTCTTGCCCTCGGAGAGCATGGCGAAGGTGGCGGCATCGTCATCGGGGATTGACTTCATGGAGAAGTCCGGTTCCACCTTCTGAATCTCCTTCTCCGCGTCGTCAATGACCGTCAGATTTCGCAGGCCCAGAAAGTCCATTTTCAGTAGGCCCAGCTCCTCGATGGTGGTCATGGTGTACTGGGTGACGATGGTGTCATCGTTGCAGGAAAGGGGCACATAGGTGCACACCGGGTTGGCGGTAATCACCACACCGGCGGCGTGGGTGGAGGAGTTCCGTGGCATTCCCTCCAAGCTCTGTGCAGTGTCGATGAGGGTTTTCACCCGTTCATCTCCGTCATACATTTCTTTCAGCTTGGGGCTGACCTCCATGGCCTCCTTCAGCGTGATATGGGGCGTTCCGGGCACCAGCTTGGCAACCGTATCGGTTTCCGCGTAGGTAAAATTCAGCGCCCGGCCCACGTCCCGGATGGCGCCCCGGGCCGCCATGGTGCCGAAGGTCACGATCTGGGCCACATGGTCGGTGCCATACTTGCGCATGACGTACTCGATGACCTCCGGGCGGCGCTCCTGACAGAAATCCGTGTCGAAATCCGGCATACTCACCCGTTCCGGGTTCAAAAACCGCTCGAAAATCAGGGAATATTTCATGGGGTCCACTTCGGTGATGTGCATACAGTAGGCCGCGATGGAGCCCGCGCCGGAACCACGTCCGGGGCCGACAGGAATCCCCTGCTCCTTGGCGTAGCGGATGAAGTCCCAGACGATGAGGTAGTAGTTGACATAACCCATGCTGCTAATGACACCGATCTCGTATTCCAGCCGGTCGGCGTATTCCTTGGGCTGGTCGGGATACCGTTCCCGGAAGCCCGCGTAGCACAGCTCCCGGAAGTAGCCCTCGTTGGTGTACCCTTGCGGCACCGGGAAGGCAGGCAGGTGATATTCGTGAAAGGTGAATTCCAGATTGCAGCGGTCGGCAATTTTCGCGGTATTTTCAAAGGCTTCGTCAAGTCCGGGGAACAATTCTTTTAATTCTTCCTCGCTTTTGACGTAGAATTCCTCGGTCTGGAATTTCATGCGGTTCTGGTCGTCCACGGTTTTGCCGGTCTGGATGCACAGCAGCACGTCCTGCATTTTGGCGTCCTCCCGGCGCAGGTAATGGGCATCGTTGGTGACCACCAGCGGCAGGCCCGTTTCTCTTGCCAGACGCTGAACGCCCTGATTCACGGGCCGCTGCTCGTCAATGCCGTGATCCTGCAACTCAAGGAAGAAGTTTCCCTCGCCAAAAATTTCAGACAATTTCAGGGCATAGTTTTTGGCCCCTTCATAGTCCTCCTGCATCAAGTACTGGGGCACCGCCCCGGCAAGGCAGGCGGACAGGGCAATCAGGCCCTCGTGATGCTGCTCCAAAAGGGCCAAATCCACCCTGGGCTTGCCGTAAAAGCCATGGATAAAGGCTTCCGACACCAGATAGCACAGGTTTTCGTAGCCAGTCCGGTTCTCGCACAGCAGCACCAGATGGTAGGGGTCGTTGTCCAGCCCATGCACCTTATCCGTCATGCCCCGCCGGGCCACATACACCTCGCAACCGATGATGGGCTTGATTCCGGCGGCCTTGGCGGCTTTGTAAAAATCAATGCAGCCGTACATGACGCCGTGGTCGGTGATGGCAACGGCGGTCTGGCCCAGCTCCTTCACCCGGTCCATCAGGCCGTCAATCCGGCAGGCCCCGTCCAGGAGGCTATACTCACTATGTAAATGCAGATGCACAAAGCTCATTGCACTGTCTCCTTGGCGATTGCCGCCAGCTTTTTCATGCGGTTATTCATGGCGGGCTTGGTGATGGGAGGCTCCATCATGGCCGCCAGCTCCGTCAGGGACCCGGAGGGATTCTGCTCCCGGGCCAGGGCTGCCTGCTTTAATTTTTCCGGCAGGCCCTCCAGAATTCCCCTTTCCCGCAGTACCCGAATCACAGCCAACTGCTCCTGGGCCGCTTCCACCACCTTGGAGGTGTTGGCGTCGTCACAGTTGCAGCGGCGATTGACCTTGTTGTTCAGTTCCTTTTCGAGGCGGGCCTCCATGATGCCCATGGCGGCCACCGGCGCGCCCAGACGGGTGAGAAAATCGGAGATCTGCTCGCTCTGCTTGAGGTAGAGCACCTGCGCCCCGCCCCGGGCTGCGGTCTTGGGAGTGAAATCCATGACCTCCCGGACAATCAGCTCCGTCTCCCGAGCCACGGCCTGGTGGGTGGTAGCCAGTTCCAGATGGTAACCCTTGCCGGGGTCCGTGACGCTGCCTCCTGCCAGAAAGGCCCCCCGGAGGAAGGACACCTTGCAGCATTCCTCCTCCACGATGGGGTAGTTGACATGCAGTGCCAGGGTGTCCCCCGCCGAAAAACCGAAAGCCTCCATAATTTCTGACAGCTTCTCCAGATCCCGAATCAGAAACACCAGCTTGCCGGAGGATGCCAGACTGGGATAGCTGTCAAAATCCAGATCAAAGGCTTTTTTGAATAGTTTTGGCAAAATACAGGCAAATTCCCGGCTTTCCGTGATGATTTTAATGCCGTCATCCTGAAAGCTGTTGCAGAACAGCAAAATGCCGAAGCACTGAGCCTTCGCGCAGCAATGCTTATGGGGAAGCTCCCGGCAGATTTCCGCCCGGGCGGCGGAGGAGAAGGAAATGGACATAAAAACACCTTATTTCAATTGACAATTGACAGTTGACAATTGTCAATTGTTCTATTTCTGAACTATTCTTAATCGGCCCGAAGGGACACAATCATTGTCAATTGTCAATTATGATCCCAGATTCGTATCTCCGGCTCCAGACGGATGCCGGACTGTGCAAAAACCCGGTCAGATACGGTTTGCAGCAATTCTTTCATATCTTTCGCGGTGGCCCCGCCTAAATTCACGGCGAAGCCCGCGTGCTTTTCGGAAATACCCGCGTTTCCCACCCGGAAGCCCTTCAGCCCCGCCTGATCGATGAGCGCCGCGGCATATCCGCCCACAGGGCGCTTGAAAGCCGACCCGGCAGATGGCAGATCCAGAGGCTGGGAAGCGGAACGCTTTCCGATCAGTTCCTTCATCCGGGCCTTGATTTCCTCCGGCTGATCCGGGGTCAGGTTGAATTCGGCGCAAATCACAATATCCTCTGTGGTTTCCAGCACGCTGTGCCGGTAGGAAAAATCCATTTCGGCGTTACTGAGACAGCGGGTATTCCCCTGCCGGTCCATGACCTACCCGCGGGGGCAAATCTGACAGATTTCACCGCCGTAGGCCCCGGCGTTCATATAGACGCCGCCGCCAATGGTGCCGGGGATGCCGTGGGCAAACTCCAGCCCGGATAAGCCCAGATTGGCCGCGAAAACTGCCGCCCGGCTCATGGTCACACCGGCCATGACCCGGATTCGGTTCTCAGGCAGGGCCTCCATGCCGGTTAAGGCATCCTTCAGGCAGATGACCAGCCCGGAAACGCCTTCATCCGGGGCCAGTACGTTGGTTCCCGCGCCTAAGATAGCGCATTTACAGTCCAATAAAGCGGATAGTTTCAGTAATTCCGCCAATTCTTCTTCGGTTTTCGGGAAGGCCATGACCTCCGCCGCGCCGCCGATGCGCAAGGAGGTGTGCCTTGCCATGGGCTCATTCAGCCGCAGCTCTAAATCCAAGGACAATGCGGCGATTTTCCTCTGAAATTCCGTCAATTCCGTCATAAACGCCTCCGGGTGCATAGTCTTGTACAGTATAACATATTCCCGTTCATTATGCAATTATGACAAACGCGAAATTTGTGTTAAGCGGCCAGTCGCCGCGGACAATACGTTACGGACGCCAGGTGGGTTTCGTACATCCTTCGGGCCTCTCGAAGGGTTACTGCTCAGCACAATTGTTCTTTAGCTAACTAAGAAAACATGTCATTGCGAGCCAGTGCGCACACTGGCGTGGC
>CAMGCA010000036.1 GCA_946011705.1 uncultured Clostridia bacterium
GCACACTGTATGTCTCCGCGCCAAAAACCAACCGGGCTCCCTCCCCTCTCCAGAAACATTGGATCAGTGCCTGCAATAATACTCTATCAATGATTCCGGAAGATGCTCCCGGATAAACGCGCTGCTTTCCGCCTGTTTGCTGGCGGAGCTGAGTGACATCGGAAGCGTCTCCATATCCCAGACATCCTTCGGTCCGGCTGTATAAAGGTTCACGTTTGCCTTCTCCGGCAGGATGATCTCATTCTTCATTCCGTCCAGCGCCGCCCAGATCAGCCGCGCGAAGGCACTGTAGGGATGCGCGGTGCAGTCCGGCGAACGAAGCTCCATTCTGCGGAACTCGCCGGACGCGGCCGGAACCCGGATCAGCATGGACCGGTTGTTGTTGGACCAGGAAATATATTTGGGAGCCTTGCAGACGCCAAGACGATTATACGACTGCACTGTGGGGTTCAGGAAGCGGGTCATGTCCGCCACATGGCACAGCACGCCACCGATCATGTGCTTCATCCGGGTGTCACTGCTGCCCCGGACGGACATATTGATGTGGAAACCGCTGCCGGGCTGATCCGCAATGGGCTTGGGAGAAAAATCCGCGTAGAGACCATTGGCGGCAGCGATGGTTTTCACCACCGTGCAGAAGGTCACGGCATTGTCCGCAGCCGTCAGCGCATCAGAGTAACGAAAATCGATCTCGTTCTGTCCAGGCCCCTGCTCGTGGTGGGAAGACTCCGGCTGAATACCCATCCGCTCCAGTGTCAGGCAAATCTCCCGGCGGACATTCTCACATTCATCATCGGGAGATACGTCCATATAGGTCGCCTGATCATAGGGAATATGGGTGGGTTCACCATTTTCGTCCTGCTTGAACAGGTAGAATTCCAGTTCAGAGCCGAAGAAAAAGGTATAGCCCGCCGCGGCAGCGTCCGCAATCGCCTGCTTCAGAATGCTTCTGGTGTCGTGGATGAAAACCTTGCCGGACTGGTCGGTGACGGTGCAGAACATTCTGACAACGCTTCCATGCTCCGGGCGCCAGGGCAATACCGCGATGGTCGCGGGATCCGGGCGCAGAAACAGGTCGGAATGCACCTCATCGCCAAAGCCCTCGATGGCGGAAGCGTCAATGGCGATTCCGTACGCGAAGGCGCGCTCCAGCTCGTGGGGCATAATGGAAATATTCTTGTGCCGTCCCAGCACGTCACAGAAGGCAAGCCGGATAAACTTCACATCTTCCTCCTGAATAAACTGGATAACTTCCTGCGGAGTATACTTCATACGCCTACCTGCTTTCTCAAAATAGTCGCGGTAATTCAATCCCGATTGAAGGTGAGACTATTATAGCAGACCTAAAACGGAATTTCCATATTTTTACAAAAAATACTCAAAAAATAGATTATGTTGAGATAAACCGCAAAAAAGGCCGGAAACAAGGACAAATCTTAAATTTCTTGACCATCTTTGACCATTGCTGGCATTATATTCCATGTGATAACCTTTGTCAATCTATCCAAAGGCAAAAAACTTTTTTTGTGCAGGGTGTTGACAAACCGAGTATTCTGTTGTAAAATGCGCCACGTAAGGCAAGGATGTCTTTGAGCACAGGCTCATAGGCATCCTTGTCTTTTTTATTAACAGCTATGATTTTGAAAGGGTGTTTATTCTATGGGTACTATCTCCGATTATTTTGGCTGTCTGGTTTTTGATGACCGCGTCATGAAGGCGAATTTAAGCTCCGATGTTTATCGGTCTCTGCGTAAGACCATCGAGCAGGGAGCCAAGCTGGACCCCAGTGTGGCCAACGCTGTCGCCGCTGCCATGAAGGATTGGGCCGTTGCCAACGGTGCTACCCACTATACTCATTGGTTCCAGCCCCTTACCGGCATTACCGCTGAGAAGCACGACAGCTTCATCTCCCCCGCTCCCGACGGCGGCGTGATCATGGATTTCTCCGGCAAGGAACTGATTAAGGGTGAGCCTGACGCTTCCAGCTTCCCTTCCGGCGGCCTGCGCGCCACCTTCGAAGCCAGAGGCTATACCGCCTGGGACCCCACCTCCTACGCCTTTATTAAGGGTAAGACCCTTTGCATTCCCACCGCGTTCTGCTCCTATGGCGGCGAGGCGCTGGATAAGAAGACCCCGCTGCTGCGCTCCATGGAGGCCCTGAACCGTCAGGCCATGCGGATTCTGAAGCTTTTCGGCAACAAGGATGTCAAGTGTGTCCGTACCTCCGTCGGTCCCGAGCAGGAGTATTTCCTGATTGACCGGGAGATGTACAACAAGCGCAAGGACCTGATTTACACTGGCCGCACCCTGTTTGGCGCAAAGCCTCCCAAGGGTCAGGAGATGGACGATCACTACTTCGGCGTCATCAAGCCCAGAGTCGCAGCCTACATGGCCGACCTGAATGAGGAGCTGTGGAAGCTGGGCATTCTGGCAAAGACCGAGCACAACGAGGTTGCCCCCGCTCAGCACGAGCTGGCTCCCATCTACACCACTACCAACATCGCCACCGACCACAACCAGCTGACCATGGAGATCATGCAGAAGGTCGCCGCCAAGCATGGCCTGGTGTGCCTGCTCCATGAGAAGCCCTTCGCCGGCGTCAACGGCTCCGGCAAGCACAACAACTGGTCCATCGCCACCAACACCGGTGTGAACCTGCTGTCCCCTGGTGAGACCCCCTATGAGAACGCCCAGTTCCTGCTGTTCCTGTGCGCGGTCATCAAGGCCGTAGACGATTATCAGGATTTGCTGCGGCTGTCCGTTGCCACCGCCGGCAACGATCATCGTCTGGGCGCCAACGAGGCTCCTCCCGCTGTGGTGTCCATTTTCCTGGGCGATGAGCTGATGGCCATTCTGGATGCCATTGAGAACGACACCCCCTATGCCGGCACCCAGAAGACCACCATGAAACTGGGCGTGGACGTTCTGCCCCGGTTCGCCCGGGACACCACCGACCGCAACCGTACATCTCCCTTCGCTTTCACCGGCAATAAGTTCGAGTTCCGTATGCTGGGCTCCTCCAACTCCATTGCCTGCGCCAACATGATGCTCAACTCCGCTGTGGCGGAATCTCTGAAGATCTACGCCGACCGTCTGGAGGGGGCTGAAGACTTTGAGACCGCCCTGCACGACATGATTAAGAAGACCATCAAGGATCACAAGCACATCCTGTTCAACGGCAACGGCTATGACGAGTCCTGGATCAAGGAAGCCACCGAAAAGCGGGGCCTGTGCAACTATCCCACTACCCCCGACTGTATGCCCCATCTGCTGGACGAGAAGAACGTGAAGATGCTCACCTCCCACAAGGTCTTCTCCGTTGCGGAGCTGGAGTCTCGCTGCGAGATCATGCTGGAGAACTACTGCAAGACTGTGCGCATTGAGGCCACCACCATGATTGACATGGCCCGCAAGCAGATTCTTCCTGCTGTGGAGAGCTACGTCAGCGATCTTGCTAAGTCCGCCGCTGCAAAGAAGGCCGTTGCTCCCACCGCCGCCTGTGCCTATGAGACCGGACTGATTACAAAGCTCTCCGTTCTAACGGATCAGATCGCGGAGAAGACCGACGAGCTGGAAAGCGCGCTGCTGGTCCTGTTGGGCATCACCGATACCAAAGAAGAAGCCTTCGCTATCCGGGATACCATCCTTGGAAAGATGGCAGCCCTGCGTGCCGTAGCCGATGAGGCTGAGACCCAGACCGCTGAAAAGTACTGGCCCTTCCCCACCTACGGCGACCTGCTCTTCGGCGTCCGCTAACATTCGCTACCCTTTCATAGCTGCCAAATGCCGTCCCGGACGGCCCGTGGGAGGGGGCTGACCACCCCCTCCCGGAAAGCGGCTTATGTTTACATGATTCAGTACTTTCCCGGTTTGAGCCACGCGTCCAAATCGGGAAAGCCATTTACGGGAGCTTTCATGGCTCCCAGGGAAAAAGAGAAGAACCAAATTATTAAGGAGGTAAGATTATGAGTGAAGTATGGAGTGTATGGTATCTGATCGGCGCGGCATTGGTTTTCTGGATGCAGGCTGGCTTTGCAATGGTGGAAGCCGGTTTTACCAGAGCAAAAAACACCGGCAATATCATCATGAAGAACCTGATGGACTTCTGCATTGGCACAGTTGTCTTCGTCCTGATCGGTTTCAGTCTGCTGATGGGTGAAGACCTGCTTGGCTTCATCGGCAAGCCCGGGTTCGACCTGTTCACCGCCTACGAAAGCTTCGATTTCTCCTGCTTCGTATTCAACCTGGTATTCTGCGCCACCACCGCGACCATTGTTTCCGGTGCCATGGCGGAGCGTACCAAATTCCTGTCCTACTGCATCTATTCCGCAGTCATCTCCGCATTGATCTATCCCATCGAGGCCCACTGGATCTGGGGCGGCGGCTGGCTGGCAAGCCTGGGCTTCCACGATTTTGCCGGTTCCTGCGCCATCCACATGGTCGGCGGCATCTCCGCCCTCATCGGCGCGAAGCTGCTCGGACCGCGTATCGGCAAGATAACCCAGGACGCTTCCGGCAAGATCGTAAAGGACAACGCCTTCCCCGGCCACAGCATCGCTCTGGGCGCTCTGGGCGTCTTCATCCTCTGGCTGGGCTGGTACGGCTTTAACGGCGCTGCCGCGACCTCCGTCGGCCAGCTGGGTTCTATTTTCCTGACCACCACGGTTGCCCCTGCTGTAGCCACCGTTGTGTGCATGATCTTCACCTGGGTGAAGTACGGCAAACCCGATGTCTCCATGTGTCTGAACGCCTCCCTGGCGGGCCTGGTTGCCATCACCGCCGGCTGCGACGTTACCGACTGCCTGGGCGCTACCATCATCGGCGCTGTTTCCGGCGTGCTGGTGGTATTCGGTGTGTGGCTGCTTGACCACAAGCTGCGCATCGACGATCCCGTAGGCGCTGTTGCCGTCCACTGCATGAACGGTATCTGGGGCACCATCGCTGTGGGCTTCTTTGCCACCAGCACCGCTCCCGGCTATGCCGTTGCCAACGCTTCCGGCGAGACCATCGAGGGTCTGTTCTACGGCGGCGGCTTCCAGCTGCTGGGCCTGCAGCTGCTGGGCTTCGCTTCCGTGGCGCTGTGGACCGTTGTTACCATCACTATCACCTTCCTGGTGATCAAGGCTACCATCGGCCTGCGTGTCACAAGAGAGGAAGAGATCACCGGTCTGGACGCTACCGAGCACGGCCTGCCCTCCGCGTACGCCGGCTTCGCCATGCTGCCTGACATGGTTGATGAGGACGCGCCCGTTGTCGTTACCGGCGATGTTCCCGCCGCCGAAGCAATTCCTGTCAAGAAGATGCCGACTTTCGAGGATGGCACCACTCCCAAGTTGACAAAGATCGAGATTATCTGCAAGGAGTCCCGTCTGGAGAATCTGAAGAACGCGATGATTACCATTGGTATTTCCGGCATGACCGTTTCCCACGTCATGGGCTGCGGCGCCCAGAAGGGCAAGCCCGAATACTATCGTGGTGTTCCTGTGGAAGCAAGCCTGCTTCCCAAGGTGCAGGTTGACATTGTGGTCAGTAAGGTTCCCGTCCGTACTGTCATCGAAACCGCTAAGAAGGTGCTGTATACCGGTCACATTGGCGACGGCAAGATTTTCGTATATGATGTCGAGAATGTCGTTAAGGTTCGTACCGGTGAAGAGGGCTACGATGCCCTGCAGGATGTAGAATGTTGTCGTTGGGGTGTGCGGCGTTTTGGGGCTCTCGCTCGGGTTGGTTTTAAGGAGGAAACAGATATGTGTTCCATTATTGGTTATTGCGGAAAGCCTCTGGACATGGCAGCGTTTCAGAAGGGCTTTTCCAGAACGATCTCCCGCGGTCCTGATGATTCCCGCATTCTGGATGTGGGCCAGGGCATTCTTGGTTTTCACCGTCTTTCCATTATGGGCCTGCATCCGGAGGGAATGCAACCCTTTACCCTGAATTCCAGCGCCGTTGTCTGCAACGGTGAAATCTACGGCTTCGAAAAATTCCGCAGCCAGCTGCGTGGCAAATATACGTTTAACAGTGACAGTGACTGTGAGATTCTGCTGCCCCTGTACTTTGAGTACGGCGTAAAAATGTTCTCCATGCTGGATGCCGAGTACGCCTGCATTCTGTACGATGGAGAAAAGAAACAGTTTATCGCCGCCAGAGACCCCATCGGCATCCGCCCGCTTTACTACGGCTACGATGCGGCGGGAACCATTGTGTTTGCCAGCGAACCCAAGAACCTGATGGGCCTTGTGAAGGAAATTCTCCCCTTCCCTCCCGGCCACTACTATGCCGACGGCAAGTTCGTGTGTTATAATGATATCGCGGCGGTAGATTCCTATTGCCACGATGATCTGGAAACGGTCTGCGGAAACATTCACGACAAATTGGTAGCAGGCGTTCAGAAGCGTTTGGTTGCGGATGCCAAGGTTGGCTTCCTGCTCAGCGGCGGTCTGGATTCCTCTCTTGTGTGCGCAATCGCTGCCCGGGAAAGTGAAAAACCCATCAAAACCTTTGCCATTGGTATGTCCGGAGACGCCATTGACCTGAAATATGCCAAGCAGGTTGCCGATTTTTTGGGCAGCGACCACAAAGAAGTTATAATTTCTAAAGAAATAGTCTTGCAGGCTCTGGAAAATGTGATAGAATTACTAGGGACGTTCGATATCACAACCATCCGTGCCAGCATTGGTATGTATCTGGTCTGCAAGTACATCCACGAGAACACGGATATCCGCGTCCTGCTGACCGGCGAGATTTCCGATGAGCTGTTCGGCTACAAGTACACCGATTTCGCGCCCTCCGGAGAAGCTTTCCAGACGGAAGCCCAGAAGCGTATCCGGGAGCTGCATATGTACGATGTGCTTCGGGCTGACCGCTGCATCAGCGTCAACTCGCTGGAAGCCCGCGTCCCCTTCGGTGATCTGGACTTTGTCAAATACGTCATGTCCATTGATCCGGAACTGAAACTCAACAGGTACAATAAGGGTAAGTACCTGCTCCGCCACGCCTTTGAGGAGGGCGGCTATCTCCCCCATGACATCCTGTGGCGGGAGAAAGCGGCTTTTTCCGATGCCGTGGGTCACTCCATGGTGGATTACCTGAAGGAATACGCGGAATCCTGCTATACCCAGGAGGAGTTCGAACTGAAGCGTCAAAAATACTCCCACGCTCAGCCCTTTACCAAAGAGTCGCTGCTCTACCGTGAAATCTTTGAGAAATACTACCCCGGTCAAGGTCAGATGATTGTGGATTTCTGGATGCCGAACAAGGAGTGGGAAGGCTGCAATGTCAGCGATCCTTCCGCCCGTGTTCTGTCCAACTACGGTGACAGCGGAAAATAATCAGGAGGAACAAAGAAATGGAACAGAAAGAGCAGCTTTATGAAGGGAAGGCAAAAAAGGTTTTTGCCACCGATGACCCCGAGCTTCTGATCGTGGCGTACAAGGATGACGCTACGGCATTCAATGGGCTGAAAAAAGGCACCATTGTGGGCAAGGGCGTCATCAACAACAAGATGAGCAACCGCCTGATGGCGATGCTGGAAAAGAACGGCATCCCCACCCACTATGTGCGCGAGCTCAGTGACCGGGAGACCCTGGTCAAGAAGGTCAGCATCGTCCCCCTGGAGGTTATCGTGCGCAATATCTCCGCCGGCTCCTTCGCCAAGCATTACGGCGTGGAGGAAGGCATTGTATTCGAACAGCCCACCGTGGAATACTCCTATAAGAATGACGCCCTCGGCGATCCCCTGCTGAATACCAGCCACGCGCTGGCCCTGAAGCTGGCTACTGCAGAGGAAATCGAAACTATCCGCACCTACGCCCTGCGCGTCGATGAACTGCTCAAGGCCTTCTGGAAGACCTGCGGCGTTACGCTGGTGGACTTCAAGCTGGAGTTTGGCCGCCTCAGCGACGGTACCATTGTGCTGGCTGACGAAATCAGCCCCGATACCTGCCGCCTGTGGGATGCCGCTACCGGTGAAAAGCTGGACAAGGACCGTTTCCGCCGGGATCTGGGCGGTGTGGAGGAGGCCTACGCCGAAATCATGCACCGGCTGGAAGAGCACCTGTAAGGAGGTACCTAAATGGCTAATTCTGCGATTGTTGGCATCAACTGGGGCGACGAAGGCAAGGGGCGTATGGTCGACCTGCTGACAGATCACTTTGATGTGGTCGTCCGTTATCAGGGCGGCGGCAACGCCGGTCACACCGTGGTAAACGATCAGGGCAAGTTTGCCCTGCATCTGCTGCCTTCCGGTATTTTCCGCCAGGGTGTTGTCAATATTCTGGGCAACGGTGTTGCCCTGGATCCCGAGAATCTCTGGAAGGAAATTGAGGAGGTCACCAGCAAGGGTGTCCCCATTACCCCGGAGAACCTGAAAATCAGTGACCGGGCTTCCCTGCTGCTGCCCTGGCACCGGGAGCTGGACGGACTGGAAGAGGCCCGTCTGGCAGATAAAAAGTACGGTTCCACCAAACAGGGCATTGCCCCGTTCTACTCTGACAAGTATCAGAAGAAGACCATCCTCGCCGGTGAGCTGCTGTACCCTGAACACCTCATGGAGCACCTGAAGGATTTGATGGAGTGGAAGAATCTGACCCTGACCCGGGTGTACGGCGCCAAGCCTGTTACCATGGAGGATCTGGAAGTCTGGATTGATGTTTTCTGCAACAAGATCAAGCCCTTTATCTGCGACACCGGCGCCTTCCTGCGGAAGGCCCAGACAGAGGGAAAGCAGATCCTGTTTGAGGCCCAGTTGGGCGCCCTGCGCGACCTGGATTACGGCATCCATCCCTACACCACCTCCTCCAACGCCATCGCTGCCTACGCCCCCGTGGGTTCCGGCCTGCCGTCGGCGAAAATTGATGAGGTCATCGGCGTGGTCAAGGCCTACTCCACCTGCGTCGGTGAAGGCCCCTTTGTGTGCGAGATGTTCGGCGAGGAAGCGGAGGAGCTTCGTAAGGCTGGCTTTGAATACGGCGCGAAAACCGGCCGTCCCCGCCGTGTCGGCCCCATCGACATCGTGGCTACCCGCTACGGTATCCACGTGCAGGCCGCTACCAATGTGGCTCTGACAAAGCTGGACGGCCTGAGTTATCTGGATAAAATCCCCATCTGTACCCACTACACCATCGATGGTCAGATTACCGATGAGTTCCCCTTCCCCTCCCTGCTGAACGACGCGAAACCGGTCATCGAATATATGGATGGCTGGAAGTGCGACATTTCCGGCGTGCGGAACTGGGAAGATCTGCCGGAGGCAGCCCGGAGATATGTGGAATTCATTGAACAGAATATCGATTGCCATATTGGCTATGTCTCCGTGGGTCCCGAGAGAGACAGCATCATTATTCGTTAAGGAGAAAAAGAAATGACCGAGAAATACGAGTCCCCGCTGAGTTCCCGCTATGCCTCGGAGTATATGCTGAAGCTGTTCTCCATGGATACCCGGATTCAGACCTGGCGTAAGCTATGGGTCTCGCTGGCAAGGGCGGAAATGGAGTTGGGCCTGCCTGTTACGGCAGAACAGGTGGCCCAGCTGGAGGCGCACATCACCGATATCGACTATGAATGCGCCGCGGCCCGGGAAAAAGAAGTGCGCCACGATGTGATGGCCCATGTCTATGCCTACGGCAAGGTCGCGCCGGAGGCTGCCGGTATCATTCACCTGGGCGCTACCAGCTGCTATGTCACCGACAATGCGGACATTGTCATTTACCGCGACGGTCTGAAATATCTTCGCGGGGAGCTTCTCAAGGTTGTCGCGAATCTGGCAGAATTCGCTTCCCACTACAAGGCCATGCCTACACTTGGCTACACACACTATCAGCCCGCACAGCTGGTCACTGTGGGCAAACGCGCAACCCTTTGGATGCAGGATTTCCTGGCGGATCTGGAAGAACTGGATTTTGTGCTGGAAACCATGAAATTTCTTGGCTGCCGGGGCACTACCGGCACCGAGGCCAGCTTCCTGGAGCTTTTTGGCGGCGACACCGGGAAGATCGACGAAATGAACAAGAAAATCAGCGCGGACTTTGGATTCAGCAAGTGTTTCAGCGTCTGCGGTCAGACCTATCCCCGGAAGCTGGACAGCCGGATCCTCAATGTCCTGTCCTCCATCGCCCAGAGCTGCTACCGGATGGCCAACGATATCCGCCTGCTGCAGCATGACCGTCAGGTGGAAGAGCCTTTTGAAAAGAATCAGATTGGCTCCTCCGCCATGGCTTACAAGCGCAATCCCATGCGCTCTGAGCGTATTTGTTCCCTGTCCCGCTATCTGATGGCGGATGCCCTGAACGCTCCCATGACGGCCTCTACCCAGTGGCTGGAGCGTACACTGGACGATTCCGCCAACCGCCGCATTTCCCTGCCCGAGGGCTTCCTCTGCGCGGACGCCATTTTGCGGCTGGCTCAGAATGTGCCCAACGGCCTGCACGGCCTCGAGGAAAGCGAGGGGGAGCCGGTGCGGGAGTTTCTGCCCATTATCGCCACGGAAAATCTGATGATGGAAGGCGTGAAGCATGGCGGCAACCGTCAGGAGCTGCATGAGATCATCCGCAGCTGCTCCATGGACGCCACCGCGAAAATGAAGAACGGCGAAAGCTGGGATCTTCTCAGCGATCTGGCAACGCACTCCGAGTTCGGCATGACCAAGGAAGAGATGGATGCCGTCATGGATCCCTCCCTCTATACCGGCCGGTGCGCCGAGCAGGTGGAGCGCTTCCTGGCGGAAGTCCGGCCGCTGCTTGCCGACGTATCCAAGTCGGATACGGAAATCAACCTGTAACAGGAGACAGAATATGGACGAAAAGATACTGGTGCTGGATTTCGGCGGTCAGTACAATCAGCTCATTGCCCGACGGGTTCGGGAACAGAACGTTTACTGCGAGATCAAGCCCTATACCACGACCATTGAGGAAA
>CAMGCA010000037.1 GCA_946011705.1 uncultured Clostridia bacterium
GCCAATAATAACTCCCTTTTCTACCGCACCTTCCACGCAGTCTGCGTAGCCACGGAAACAGGCAAGGGTGGTATCAGCGGAAGCGTGCGCTTCGTCAGCCATGGTGACGATATAGTAGAATTCCTTGTTTCTCACCTCAAGCCAACGGGCAACGGTGCGGTCAATGACCGCCTTGAGCTGGGCGTTGATGGAATAGAAGTAGACTGGACTTGCCAGCACCAGCACATCCGCATCGACCATCTTTTGCAGAATGTCCGCCATGTCATCTTTATGGACGCACACGCCGCCATGGTCGCGGCAGTAGTAGCAGGCGGAGCAAGGGGAAACATTCTTCTGCGTTATGCGAATCTTTTCAACTTCATTTCCCGATTCCAACGCACCACGCATAAACTCATCGCACAGAAGGTCTGAATTACCGCCCTTTCTCGGACTGCCGGATAAAATCAATACTTTTTTGTTCATGTTCCTCACCTCGTCAATTCTTTTTGCGTTCTTCTACCATATTCACAAACCATTCGACCATGGCAGGGTCATAGTGGGAGAAGAATGCGCTTGTTTTGGTGTCCAGTGCTGCGATATTCGCCATATCCTCTTCGGAGAGGGTAAAGTCAAACACATTTAGGTTTTCCTGCATCCGCTCGATATGGGCGGATTTCGGAATCACCACCACGCCCCGCTGTAAATGCCAGCGGAGAATGACCTGCGCCGCACTCTTGCCGTACTTGGCACCGATCTCGTTCAGCACGGGATTCTGGAACATATCGCCCCGCCCCTCTCCGAAGGGTGCCCATGCCTCGATCTGTACGCCGTATTTGTCCATCCACATCTTTGCCTCGGCCTGCTGATGGAAGGGGTGTACCTCAACCTGATCGACCATTGGTTTGATGCGGGCAAAGGAGCAGATGTCCACCAGACGGTCCGGGTAGAAGTTGGATACTCCGATAGCGCGAATCTTGCCCTCCTCGTACAACTCTTCCTATGACCTCCATTCGCCGTACTAATCCCCATACGGCTGATTCAGCAGGCAGAGGTCAAGGTAGTCGGTGCGCAGTTTTTTCATAGAGTCCAGAATGGATGCCTTAGCTGCATCGTAACCGTAATGCTCGATCCAGACCTTGGTGGTCAGAAAAAGGTCCTTGCGCTCAATGCCGGACTTTTCGATGGCCGCACCAACCTGCTCCTCGTTGAAATAGCTCTGGGCCGTGTCAATGGAACGATAGCCCACCTTCAGTGCGTCCAGTACACAGCGTTCGCATTCCTCCTGCGTTACCTGAAACACGCCGTAGCCTAACTGCGGCATTTTCACGCCATTGCTCAAAGTGATATATTCCATGATGAAAACCTCCCTGTTGATTTGAATTTTATCTTGTGCTATCATCGTATCAGTCGGTAGTTACTACCGGTCAAGAACTTTTTTCAAAAAACAGGAGGTTTTTTTAATGTACTCCATGAAAGAGGCTTGCTCTCTCACTGATATGACCTATGAAAATCTGAAATTCTACTGCAACGAAGGACTTGTTCCCAATGTCAAGCGCGATAGCCGAAACTATCGTGTATTTGACGAGCATGACATCAAATGGATTCAGAGCCTGAACTGCCTGAAAAGCTGTGGCATGAGCCTTGCGGAAATGAAAACATATCTGGCACTCTGTATGGAGGGCGAAGGTACGATTCCCGAACGCAAGGTGATCCTTGCAAAGAAAAAAGAAGACCTGCTCCAATCCATTGCGCAGCTGCAAAAGGCAGTGGCATTCATTGACTGGAAGCAAGGGTTCTATGATGATGTGCTGTCCGGTAAAACGGAGTATTACAGCAATCTGGTGCCGGAGCTGATGAAATAGTATACGAAGCTGTCAACTTCCGATTTATCAGTTTGTTTTTACTTTTTTCGCATTTTGATTATGACAATACATGCCACGATAACAACAGCAGCAACGATACCAGCAACCCATGCAGGTGATACCGTAGATGTGACAAAGATTGCGGTGGGGCCATCTGCACCACCAATGATGCCAATGGAATGAGCCTTCATGTGATACCTCCCAGAATTCCGACATACCAGTTTTTACTATCATACCGTAAAGGGAACCCTTTTGCAATGGGTCTAAAGAATCATTATCTGCATATAATTTTGAAGATTATATGCAGAAAAACGGTGTCTATATGGAGTAATGGAAACAGCCCACTGCGTTATACAGTGGGCTGTTCCAAAATAGAAAGAAGAGAGGTAGAAAAGAGGATCTACGGAGTAAGAAAAGCTGCGGCTCACGGCTTACGCCGCCTTTCTTGATAATAGGATAATCTTGGATTATGACGGGAGTATAAACAACATTCAAACAAATTGCAACAGAATACTTAAGATATTCTTAGCGTTCAACACTCCGGGGTTTCTCCTTGTCGGGGGAATCCTCCTCCGGCGCTTCATCCAGCAGAGCCTTATCTTTCTGATCCATATTCAACAGGATATTCAGTTCTTTCAGCCGTGCGGACTTTTCTGCCAGCTCTGCTTCCTTGGCAAAGGGCGTCTCCATTTCTGCCTTGGCATTGGCAAGCTGGGTATGGGTGTCCTGCAATGCTGCCTGATATTCTGCCAGCTCCTTTGCCAGACCGTCCACCAGATTGTCCATACGGGTGATGTTGCCGAAGACATCGGCACCCAGGCTGATGGTGTGGGACATGGCCCCCTTCATGGTGAGTCTATAGTCCGTGTGGGCGGCATCGTACTGGAGGGACATGGAAAAGCCCCGGTACTGTCCCAGCGAGATCGCGTCGGAGCCTTGAAGTTCGGTGCAGGCATTGATAACCGCCTTGCCAGCAGCTTCCTTTTCGGAATAGTGGGTTCCCTTAATCTCCATACCGATGAAGCCTTCTGTCGGCTTAGGGTGTGCTTGGGCAGTTGCCACATCCTTTTCATAGCCCGCAATGGCTTCAGTGAGCTTGGCAATGTCAGCCGGGTACTTCCGCAGCACCAGATTTTCCAGAGCGAACCGCTGATTTAGGTGGTTCGCTTTCAGCATATTCAGCTTACTGACCTCCACATCCAGATTACATTTTTCGATGATCAGAGGATTGCCGGTAGCCAGCGCCTTGATTTCGGAGTAGCTCAGGGCGGTTTCGTCCACATCATCCGCAATTCTGGCAGGGGCTTTGCTGGTCATGATTTGAGCGATAAATTTCTGCTTATTCTCCACAAGCTGGTAGAGGTACGAATCAAATGTACTTTCCGTGACATAACGGAAAATTTCAACCTCCGGATTCTGATTACCCTGACGGACGATTCTGCCCAGCCGCTGGGCAAGGTCAGAAGGACGCCACGGACAATCAATATCATGCAAAGCAATCAGTTTATCCTGACAATTCGTGCCTGCGCCCATCTTGGCGGTGCTGCCAATCAGCACCCGCACCTGACCGGAACGGACTTTGGAGAACAATTCTTTCTTTCGCACCTCCGTATTGGCTTCATGGATGTAGGCGATTTCCTCCGGTGGAATACCTTTTTCGGTTAGTTTTTGTTTCAGATCATCGTAGACATTGAAAGAACCGTCACCCTTGGGCGTGGACAGGTCGCAGAACACAAGCTGGGCACTACGCTGCTCCTGCGTCCGCTCCCAAATTGAGAAGACATTCCGTGCGCAGATGGAGGTTTTGCTGGTATCGCTGTCCGGTGCCAGAGGATTGACCAGCCGCATATCCAGTGCCAGCTTTCTGCCGTCATTTGTTATCTTCAGCATATTATCAATACTGGGATCGACATGACCGGCACGGATTTCCTCTGCCCGGTCAGCAAGGGACTTAATCATATCCCGCTGCATGGGAGAGGGCTTGATAACCTCCGTGTTGAAGTTAGCCTTTGGAACCGGCAGCATGAGCATATCTGCCGTCTGGATATCCGCAACCATCTTGAAGGTGGCCATCAGTTCCGGCAGGTTGTAGAACTTGGCAAACCGGGTCTTGCTCCGGTAGCCGCTGCCCTCCGGGGACAGCTCAATGGCGGTGACGGTTTCTCCATAGTTTGCCGCCCAGTCATCGAAGTTCAGCAGTCCCATTTCTTCCAGGGTGCTGTACTGCAAATACCGCTGGATGGTATACAACTCTACCATACTGTTCGAGATAGGGGTGCCGGTGGCGAAGATGACACCACGGTTGCCGGTGATCTCGTCCAGATACTGGCACTTCATAAACAAATCCGAGGACTTTTGTGCTTCCGTCTGGGCGATACCGCCCACATTCCGCATTTTTGTCGCGAGGAACAAATTCTTAAAAAAATGGCTCTCATCCACGAAAATGCGGTCAACGCCCAACTGCTCAAAGGTTACCACATCGTCCTTGCGGCTCTGGTCGTTCAGCTTGGCAAGCCTGTTTTCCAGCGATTTCCGGGTGCGTTCCATCTGCTTGATAGAATAATTCTCCGCATGGTTCCGCTTGGCTTCCCGGATGCCGTCCAGGCTGCGGTCGCTCTGCCGCCGAAGAATGATCTCCTGCCGCTCTTTTGACATGGGGATTTTCTCAAACTGACTATGACCGATGATAATGGCATCATAATCGCCGGTGGCAATCCGGGCGCAGAACTTCTTCCGGTTTGTGGTTTCAAAGTCCTTTTTGGTGGCAACCAGAATATTGGCAGAGGGGTAGAGCTGGAGCCATTCTGCCGACCACTGCTCTGTGATATGGTTGGGCACCACGATCAGGGACTTGGTACACAGACCCAGCCGCTTGCTCTCCATCGCTGCCGCAACAATTTCGAAGGTCTTCCCAGCCCCAACTTCGTGGGCAAGCAATGTATTTCCGCCGTACATGATGTGGGCAATGGCGTTGATCTGGTGCTTTCGCAGAGTAATTTCCGGGTTCATGCCGGAGAATCGGATGTGTTGACCGTCGTATTCCCGTGGGCGGATTGCGTTGAAGGTCTCGTTGTAGATGCCGCACAGCCGCTCCCGGCGGTCAATATCCTTCCAAACCCATTCCGCGAACTTGGCCTTAATCAGCTCCTGCCGATCCTGGGCAATGGCAGTCTCCTTCTTGTTCAGCACCCGGACTTCGTTGCCGTCGGCATCGCTCTTGGTGTCATAAATGCGGACATCCTTCTGATTTAGGGTCTGCTCAAAGATGTGGTAGGCATTGATCCGCTTGGTGCCGTAGGTGGTGACCGCTTTGATGTTGCTGCCGTCAAAGGATTTGTTGGTTACATTCCACTCGCCGGAATGGGGTGAATACAGCACATGGATTTTGTCCCGTGCATAAGCGCTTGTGCCAATGACCTCATACAAAAACTGCTCGTAGACCTCCTTGGGTACCCAGTTGACGCCAATGCGGACGCCGATCTCACCGGCAGTCAAATCCACCGGCTGCACAGCGGTTAGGGCTTCGATATTACTGGAAAGCAGTTCTTTCTTTTCGGGTGGTAAAACCTCCTGCAAGGCTTTCGCCATACGCAGCTTCCGGCGAACATTTCCGGACAGGTATTCGTCTGCGGTGACAAAATTATACCGCTCCAAATCGACGAAAGCAACCGGGATTTCCTCTTTGCGCTCGGCGCAGTTCACATCCCGGAAGATCACCCCGGAAAGCTCTACCTCTAGTTCTGCCTCAGTCTTGCCGGACAGTTCTGCCATAAAGGGCATATCCACCCGCGCCTCTTCCGCTATGGACACGGCAAGGGCTTCGCTGGCGGTGTCCACAGAGGTGACAGCCACATGAGGGCGGATGGTGCGTTTGGTGAACATATCCGCCTTACGCTTGAAGTTACCTTCCTCGTCCAGTACCTCCAAGGAACACAGCAGGAAATAGCTGGAATCCTCTCCAAAGGCAAGGCTGTTGCCCCGGCTGGAAAGCAGACCATACTTTTTCGTATAATCATCGTAGAGGGTATTAAGCTGTGCCTGCTCTTTTTGAATGTCCTCGTCGGGATACCCTTCGGTCTGGTAGTCAATGAGTTTTCGCACACAATCCCGGAGAGCAATCATGCCACGGATGCGGTTCTCCGCCGTAACAGAAACCTCCACGGGATTCATACGGCTGTTTTCCCGGAAGTACACCTTGCCATCTACAATGGTGTAGCTGAAGTTACGCACACTGGGGTCTGCCGGGATGGAATTATCTTCTTCCTCCAATTCCTCCTGCTGGTACTCGGTGATCTGGGCATGGATATTGTGGATAGCACCCTGCAGCAGTTCGGACAAGTCAGCATTCTCGTCAGCCCTACAAACGCTGTCCACGCCGAACCGGGTAGATTCCATGACCATTTCGCCCAGAATCATCCCCGGGTGCTGGACAAAGTAGCTGTTCATGCGGATGCCGTTGGCATCGGTGTCCAGATGCACCCAGTCGGGTTCAATGTCCGTCATCCGGTCACGCTTTTGCAGGAACAGAATATCGCTGGTTACTTCCGTTCCGGCATTGCGCTTAAAAGCGGTGTTTGGCAGACGGATGGCACCAATGAGGGACTGCCGATGTGCATGGTATTTGCGGAGGGTGCAGTTCTCCTTTTCCTTCGTTGCGTTGGTGGTATTGAACGCAACATTGCCGCCGGGTCTGACCTTGTCCAGTGTTTTACCGAAAAAGTAATCGTGAATCAGCCAATGGTGCTTGTCATACCGTTTGTCCAGCACTTTGAAGTCACCAAAGGGCACATTGCCGATGGCTACATCAAAGAAGCTGTCGGGCATCTGCACTTTTTCAAAGCCGGTGACGGCGATGGAGCTGTTTTGATAGAGCTGCTGGGCGATGCGCCCGGAGATGGAATCCAGCTCCACACCATAAGCGTGACTGCCTGCCATGGAGCCTGGAATCATGCCGATGAAGTTGCCCACTCCGCAGGAGGGTTCCAGAATATTGCCCTCTCGGAAGCCCATCTGCTCCAATGCCTGATACATAGCCTGGATGATAACCGGTGAGGTGTAGAAAGCGGTCAGGGAGCTGGCTCTGGCGGCAGCGTATTCTTCTTCGGAAAGTAGGGCTTTCAGCTCCTGGTATTTGCTGTGCTTTTCGTCAAAGCAATCAGCAAGTCCGCCCCAGCCCACATACCGGGAGAGTATTTCCTGCTCCACTGGGGTTGCCAGCCTGCCCACCTCCTCAATGCGTTGGAGCATTCGGATAGCGGCGACATTGGCGGCATACTTTTCGCTGGCGGTGCCGTAGCCCAGTTCCGGGTCGGTGATGCGGAAATTGGTACGCTGCTCTCTGGGAATCTCCGGGTACAGCGGCTCAAAGGTGATACGCTCCCGCTTGGGCTTCGGCTGGGGTGGGATTGGAGCGGCAGGCTCCTGCGCTGCTTCGGCATCTGCCACCACCTGTTGGATGAAAGGGTCGCTCTCCAGAGCGTCCGGGTCAACCACTTCGCCGTTGACGATGCCCCGTTGTGCCAGGTTCTGCCGAATCTGTTCCGGGTCGATATCGCCAAAGGTATCTTCTGCATCACGAGTATCAGATACTTCTACCGCCAAAGGGCGGTGGACGAGAACTGCTGCCTTTGCATCCTCCAGAGTATCGAAGGGACCTGCAACAGAGCTTGCCACCCCATCCACAATGCCGTAGTGATTATAGAACCAGCCATTGGAATGCCGCCATGTCTGGATTTGCTCACCATCTGAATCCCATTGCAGCAGTATTTCGGCTTCGTAAATCGCTACCTTTGCGAGCTGCTCTTTGGAAAAGGAAACCAGCTCGTCAAAATCCAAGTTAACCAGTTCCTGTTCCGTCAGTTCCTTCAAAGAGCGATATTGTCTGGAATCAACGATGATGCCTTCGATATAACGATCCAGCCTGAACTTGATCAGATTCACATAGACTTCAACGGGGATTTCGTCGTCCGTAATGGTGGTGTAGGCTACACTTACTTTGTGAAGATCTGAGAAATCAGCTTCACTGCCGTATTCCTGCGAACAGAATTGATCGATCAACTCTTTGGCAGCATCCAAATCAACATTGGATGCCATCTTTGGCTGTTCTTCCGGCTGCGATAGTCCCGACAACTGGCGTAAGGTATGGTCCCTGCCGAAAACGGAGAAGGTGCCAGCCTGATACGCCTGCATTGCCTCCATGCCACGCTCCCGCTCCTGATAGAAGCGGTCACCCGGCAGGGTTGCGTTCCACAGGGGCAGCATCATGGTTTCGTAGATTTCCCTGATACGCTCTGGGTCAGAAAACTGCCCTTGAATATCTGCCACCCCATCCCAGTAGTCAAAGATACTCTTTTCGGTGGGTCTGGTATATTCATCAGGGGCATCCCGGAAGAAGTTCATAACCAGCTTCGCAAGCTGCTTGACTTCGTAATCAGCCATCTTCTCGGCATCGCTGGGGTACAAGAATCTGCCAAGGGAAATCATGTCAGAAATCCGCTTTGTAATGGCAGGCCATTTCAGTTCCACCTGCGCATAAGGGGCACCCAGACTGCCGTGGCTGAAGGACAGGCCGGCAGAGGTATAGGTCTGGTTGTCGTTCCCACCATGATAGCCGCTGTACTCGCCATGCTGCTGTTTCAGAAACCGCTCCCGCTCTTTGGTATCCGTGTTCCGACTGAAAAAGGAGAAAGTATCCAGTCGGGATTCATAGCTTCGCTCGGAGCCACGCAGAATACGGTCTATTTCATCGTCTGAAATGAAAAACCGCCGCTGTGGGGCATACCCTTCGGCGGCGGTGAAAATATGCGGTTCCCGTTGCAAATCTTCCAGCCTGCGCAGAAGTGCTATGGGGTCATACCATCGACTTCTGAGCAAACTGCGGTCTTTTTCATAGACGGCGGCAAACAATGTCCATTCGTCTACAAGCTGGCTGAGTGTGTCACGATCTTCCAGAAGGCGCTGCATCTGGACTTCAATTTCCGGGAAACCACCCTTGGCAGAATAGGTCAGCGTGGTCAGGGGGAGATACCCGGAATCCTTGGCTTCGTCGCTGAATTCCCGTCTGGCATAAATCAGGGACTTTGCCAGCTCGATTCGCTCAAAGTCCTGCACCCGGTCAAGCTTGCTCTGGGGCATGTACCGCCCCAAATCCAGCAGCTCCCGGATGCGCTTTGCCGCCTGCTCCCATGTGACAAGGGTGGTATACCGCTTTTGGACGGTGCGCCCGGTGGCAATGCGGATGCCATCCGCATCATACCAGATGGCGTATTCCCAATCCTGAATAAAAAGCCCCGCGCCGTTGGTGCCGTAACTCTTTTGTAGAAAAGCGGCATTTTCTTCCAGCGGCTTGTCCTTCATGAAATAGGCGCAGATGATCAGGCGGCTGTTTCTGTCATTGAAACCGATGCAAAGGACTTCATCAATGACCTGCTGGGGGAGCTGTGGCTGGGAGAAGAAGGTCTGCTGTTCGCCCTCCTGCTCGGGTGCAAGATAACTGCCGTCCATGAAGGAAATCTGTTGGTCATCATAACTGGGCGGCAGCTCGACCCGTGTATTAAGGAAATAAGTGCCCTGCTCAATGAGATTGCCGGTCAGCTCCGCAACAATGCCCCATGAAAAAACGGACTCCTTTGCGCGGGAGAGGTATGCGCCCTCCCACATAAGAAGTCCGTCATCTGTGGCCTTATATCCGATACGGGTGTTGTCCACGATCAATTCCGTGTATCTGTCCGGGTAGACAGATTTCAAATAATTAGCCCTTTCAATCTGGTCATAATGCTCCCGGAAGAAATTCTGTATTTCCTTTTTGGGAGATTTCAGATCATCGTCCCGGTTTTCCAGAATCGCCATAATGAATCGCTCATCCAGAAGCGGGGGCAGCTCGGAATCTATGCGTAAATCAGTTCCTGCAGAATCTGCTCCTCCGCTGCTGAGCGGAAGTTGTTCATCAGGCCCACCCATTTCATCTGGTCGGCGGCTTTCAGTTCCTCCGTCACGCCCTCGGTCTGCGCCATCTGGCTGACGATCTGCTCCAGTCGGCTCCGGGCTGTCTCCTCGATCTCCATCAGATGAGCGTGGAGCTGCCCCGTGGTCAGAAGGTTCGTGTAGGTCACTTTCCGGCTCTGCTGCAGGAATCTGCGGCGCATCAATCCGTACTTCCCAAGGGGAATCTGGGGTTCCTGGGGCGGGAGAAGGTTCGGAAGCAGATAGTCCCCCTGCTTCGTGTATGTGATCTGTGTCATGGTTCATGCTCCTTTCTGGTTGGTTTTCAGCTACAGCATACTCTTTTTCGGCGGGTTCTTCAAATGTGCGATTTTGCTGACGCTGCAAGGACAGCACCGTTCGGGCAATTTCGGACAGGCACATCTGGGAAATGTCGCTGGTAGCCGCGCCCAGGGCGTTGAGCGTCTGCAAGGTATTGAAACCGCTGATATAGCTGAAATCCTCTGGGGTAAAATGTGCAGAAGGGTCAATACCGCAGCGCACCAAAAGCATATAGCCGATGCTGTTTTGCAGCAGTGGCTTGAAGATCGCTTCCAGCGATTCCTCATCCAGCGGCTCCAGGAAGCTGCCTTCCTTATAATAAATGAGCTGTGCCAAGTAATCCTGAAAGTTGTCCTCCATGGCATTGGAAGCTGCGGAAATCAGAGCATCGCCCAGCGTATTCGTATTGCCAAGAACGCCAAAGCTGTTTTCCAGCGTTTCCATGATTGCCTGTTCCTGCTCCGGGTGGACTGTCCAGATGGGCACAGGACGGGGATGCCGCCCTTCATGGGTATCTGCAATGTCGAAGTAGTATTTGATTCTCGCTTGACCATTGCTGTCACTGTCCAGAATGGCAATGCCTTTGGAGCCGCGATTGACCCACCGCCCGAACCGCTGGTTCCAGCCTTGCCGCCCTTCTATGGGAAGGACTGCGGTGGCATCCGGGCGCTGGGCATACAGAAGGACCTGCTTATCAAAGGAAAGGCGAAAATTGTGGCATGCGGTGGTCAGAAACCGGGGCCACGCTTCCGGCGTTGCCACTGCTCCAGCGGTCTGCAAAGACAAATCCGTGAACCGA
>CAMGCA010000038.1 GCA_946011705.1 uncultured Clostridia bacterium
ACGTCAGTGTGTAATTTTCAAATGTTGCTGCGTTGCGCCGCCGTATCTGAGGTTTCGGTTTCAGGGTCCTGAGCGGGTGTGAAATGGCACACTTAGACATGCCAAGGGATGCGGCCACATCTGTGACGCACCTTTCCCCATCCATCAGCATGAGTAGGATACTGAGCCTTGTAGGGTCACCCAATATCCGAAACAGTTCGCAAATCTGCGTTGCTTCCATCATAGCTTTTTCACGAAAAGGGCGCGGACCGCATTCAGAATTGCCAGAACCATGACGCCAACATCTGCGAAAATAGCCATCCACATATTGGCCGCACCGAAAGCCACAAACACCAGCGCCAACAGCTTTACGGCAATGGCAAAAACGGTATTCTGGTGAACAATCCGCAGACATTTGCGGGAGATTTTAATTGCCTTGGCAATCTTCATGGGGTCATCGTCCATCAGGACAACATCCGCCGCCTCGATGGCTGCGTCTGAACCCATAGCGCCCATGGCAATTCCGATATCCGCTCTGGAAAGAACCGGCGCATCGTTGATACCGTCACCGACAAAGGCCAGATTCAGCTTTGCGGGTTTTTCCTCCAGCAGCTCCTCCACCTGAGAAACCTTATCGCCGGGCAGTAGTTCCGCCCGGACGGCATCTACGCCCAAATCCTTCGCAACCTGCTCTGCAACAGCCTTTGCGTCACCGGTAAGCATGACGGTCTTCTTCACGCCTGCGGATTTCAGAGCAGCAATAGCATCCTTGGAGGTGGGTTTTACAAGATCAGAGATCACAATATGGCCTGCATATTCGCCGCCGATTGCCATGTGGATAATTGTGCCTACTAAATCGCAGCCGGAATACTGGATATTCAGACGCTTCATCAGCTTGGCATTACCGGCAGCAACTTCAACGCCATCCACCTTGGCAATCACACCGTTGCCGCTGATCTCTTGAATGTCCGTAACCCGATTTCGGTCGATCTCCGCACCGTATGCCCGCTGAAGGCTCTTACTGATGGGGTGAGAGGAAGAACTCTCCGCCAGCGCGGCGTACTCGATCAGTTCTGCGTCCGTATAGGATTTCCCTTCCTGATGAATAGCGCTGACCTCAAAAACGCCCTGGGTCAGGGTGCCGGTTTTGTCAAATACCACATAACCGGTCTTTGACAGGGCTTCCAGATAGTTGGAACCCTTGACCAGAACGCCCTGGGTGCTGGCACCGCCAATACCAGCGAAGAAGCTGAGGGGAATGCTGATCACCAGCGCGCAGGGGCAGCTCGCTACCAGGAAAGTCAGAGCACGATAGATCCATTCACCCCAGTTAGGGTTGCTTCCCAGAGCAAACTGGCTGACCAGCGGAGGAATAATCGCCAGGGCCAACGCACTGTAGCAGACGGCGGGAGTGTAGACCTTTGCGAATTTGGAAATGAAATCCTCAGACTTGGACTTGCGGGAGCTGGCATTTTCTACCAAATCCAGAACCTTGGATACTGTGGATTCCCCAAACTCCTTAGTGGTCTGGATTTTCAACACACCGGTCATGTTGATGCAGCCGCTGATAATTTCGTCCCCGTTCTTCACATCGCGGGGCAGACTTTCACCGGTCAGGGCGCTGGTGTTCAGGCTGGAAATTCCCTCCACAACAATTCCGTCGATGGGAACCTTTTCACCGGGCTGAACCACAATGATGGTGCCCACGGCAACCTCGTCAGGATCAACCTGCTCCAGCTTGCCGTCCACCTCAATGTTGGCATAGTCCGGACGAATGTCCATCAGCTCGCTGATGTTCTTACGGCTCTTACCCACGGCGTAGCTCTGGAACAGTTCACCGATTTGGTAGAACAGCATGACGGCGATACCTTCCACATAGTCACCGCTTTGGACTAATCCCACGATCATTGCGCCGATTGTCGCAATCGCCATCAGGAAGTTTTCATCAAAGACCTGCTTGTGTTTTATACCTTTCCATGCTTTCAACAGAATATCATAGCCAATCACAAGATAAGGAATCAAGTATAGCAGGAAGCGAACGATGCCGTCCACAGGAACAAATTTGAAAGCGATCATCAGGACTGCTGAAATGATGATCCTGTACAGCATCTTCTTTTGTTTTTTGGTCATATACAGCCCTCCATTTCACTTAGTATGAAATCTTTTGATAATAATTATGAAACAGGGCATCCTGCCCACATCAGACTGAGAGCAGAACGCCCTGATGAACAGCTTACAGATAAATTACGCAGTCATCTTCGACCTTCTTGCAGTTTTTGTACACTTCCTGCATGACAGTGCCCGGCTCCTGGCCATCTTCAAACTCAACGATCATCTTCTGCGTCATAAAGTTGACGGTAGCGGTTTTGACACCGGCGGTCTTCTTGGCGGCATCTTCCATCAGGTTGGCACAGTTGGCGCAATCCACTTCGATTTTGTAGGTCTTTTTCATAATAATTTGCTCCTTTTTATTATTGATTAAACGACTGCTTAATCATTGATATTAGTATAACGGACGATTAAACGCTTGTCAATCATTTTGGATAAAACCTTGCCTTTTGGGCTATTAGAATGCCTAAATGGAGTATTTTGAAAATTGTGTTTGTATTTTCCTTGACTTAATGGTATAATTTCACAAAAAGAAAGGGGGCTTTTTCATATGGGGAACAAGATATTGCCGCACGATCATGGACATCTTCCCAAAGGTGTGCAGATCAGCATGCCAAAGGGGGAGACCTTCGAGATCGTTTCCGATATTTTCAAGATGATGAGCGACAGTACACGGATTCAGGTTTTCTGGCTGCTATGCCATTGTGAAGAGTGTGTTGTCAATATTTCCGCCCTGCTGGATATGAGCAGTCCGGCAGTATCCCATCATTTGAAGCTTCTGAAGACGTCCGGTCTGATTGTCAGCCGCAGAGAAGGTAAAGAGGTGTACTACACTGCCGCCAAAACCCAGCGTACCCAAGTTCTTCATGAGATGATTGAGAGAATCGTGGAAGTGGCCTGTCCTGCTGAAGAATCTTTTGAGGATAGCGGTAATTACAATTCCAATGTTCAGGCAGTCAATGAAATCCATGATTTTCTCATCTCAAATATGAAAACCCGCTATTCGATTGAGGAACTGTCGGTAAAATTCCATATCAACCAGACTACGCTCAAGACCACCTTTAAGACTGTGTTTGGCAAGCCCATTGCGGCATACATGAAAGATTATCGAATTAAGCAGGCAAAGGCCCTGCTTTCCCACAGTGACAAAACAGTCGCCGAAGTTGCCTGCGAAGTCGGGTATGAAAACCAAAGCAAGTTTACGCAGGCTTTCAAAGACGTAACCGGTAGGCTTCCGAAAGACTATCGGAAAGGAAATTCATAGGGTTTATAATCCCAACAATACAGCCGCCCAGCATCCGACAAAACGGATGCTGGGCGGGTCAATATTCTGTTCCTTCAATCTGTAAGCTCCTGAATCTCTTGCCGGATCAGCGCTCCTGCCGCTGTGGCCAACTGGTCAATGCCCTGAATCCGGACCATGCTTTTTTCGTAGATGGCCGCCGCATCCGGTGCGCTGTAGTTGTTGCCCATGAACACCGCCGCTACCCGGATTCCTCGGCGTTGCAATGCCCGGACCTCCTGGGTGGTGTCCTTCACAGCGGCCTGCTCCGCATACTCTCTGCCGAAGGGATTTCCCTCTCCCGGTGGAATGCGGTGGCTGTCGTTGGGACTGGCATCGGTCAGAAGCAGAAGCAGATGTCGTCCTTCCGGGGCGCTTTTGATCAGGTCTCCCGCAGCTCGGAGGGCCAAACCGTCCCGGTTCCATCCGGCGGCAAAGTAGTTGAATATTTTCTGATTCTCGTTCTTGTCCGCAAAGCCTTTCAGCACCCGCAGCACCGTATAGCCCCGGAGACTGCAGAAGCTGGTCACCCGTACCGGGACGCCGCACCGGCCCAGACTCTCCGCCAGGATATAGCCTTGGGCGGCAATGGCCTCCTGACAGTGCATGCGGGAAGCGGAGCCGTCCAGCAGGAGGTCTACAGAGAATCCCGGCTTGCAGGTAGCGACATCCCGGAGAAACACATTTCCGTCCTCCAGCACCGCTGCTCGCCACACACGGGGGCTGTCCAGGCGACCGCTGCGGGAGCGTTCCGTCTCAGTCTGGCTGTGTACCTGGATGCAGCTTCGGATTTGCTCCGAAAGCCGCAAAATGGTATTTTGATAGAGACCGCTGTCTTTGGCATAGGCATCCCGGTTTCGCTTGCATTGCAGAGCCGCTTCCTGAGCCATGCGGCGGGCCTCGCTGCTGCGGGCGTGTTCCGGGTCCGGGATTCCAGATGTAAACCACAAATGGCAGCCCAGGTGGTTCGCGGTACAAAGCGCCTGCTCTGCCGCTGCCAGCTGCTCCGGCGTGTAAAAGGATCGGCCAAAACAGGTTTCGATATATAGCCGGTCAGTCTCCGCATTCTCATTCAGGCGAAGCTTTCCCCGGCGAAGGTCCAGCTTCGCTTTGTCGCCGCCAGAGCCTTCGGCCTGTCCCAGTGTCAGCACATCGGTATGGACGATCTGAGTGGGAAGGAATTTTGTCATTGCCAGAGCCCATTTTCCGTCAAAATGCAGCCGTAGTGGCGCTTTGGACCGGGCGGTTCCATCGAACAGTCCCGCCTGGGCAAAGGTGCGCAGAATGGCGGCAGCAAGTTCTTCCGCATCCAGTTCCCCGCTACATAGCAGCGCATCGGACAGCTTGCGTTCATAAGACGTCATCACCGGAGCGCGCTTTCCCAGAACGCTTTTCCACCGGGCAGACTGCATGGTGTAAACCAACTGATTTTTTGCCCACCACTCCTGCCGGGACAGCTTGTATTCCTGACCAAAAAAGTCTGCCGCGTGGGCTTTCCTGGCTTCCTCCAGAACAGGGCGGTGGGGAAGCTCCCGCTGAAAGGCGGCGTTTTCCAACGCCAGCCAGGCCAGATCGTCCAGCATGGCCTGCCGCCGGTCCAATTCCCAGGCGGCGAAGAGCTTTCGGGGCATTTCAGCGCCGTACCATTTGCGGACACAGCCTACGATGCAGTTCATGTAACTATCTGGTACGCCGTCGCTGCCCATGGCCAGAAACAGGGGGTCGAAGCCATATTCCCCTGCGGCGGTCCAGATCTGATTCAGCGCCCGCCGCTGCTGGGCGGTATAATGCTGCGTCAGCATTGTTCAGTCCTCAAACAGTTCGCGCCGGGTGAGCCTGGGAGAGATACGCATGGCAGCAACATCCCGGATCAGGCTCTGCTCATAGCTGTCGAAAGCCTTGTTGGTAATACCCATGTCCAAGGCTGCCCCTGCGGGAACCCCAGAGCGGATCAGGTCCAGAGCATCCAGCAAACCCCGCAGATCCAGAGCTTTCGTGGAAATTTCCGCGCTGTCGCACTTCTTTTGCAGTTCAAAGAAAAGCTGGGCGAACTGGCTGCGGTACTTCTTTTTCAGGCTGGGGAAATGGGTGGACAGCAGCTTTTCCAGATTCTCCTGACTGATGGTGGGCATCTGGATGACCACAAACCGGGAGGTCAGGGCCTCGTTCAGCTCCCGGGTCCCGGCGTAGCCGTAGTTCATGGTGGCGATGAACCGGGTAGGCGCTTCCATGGGGATGCGGTTATAACCCGGCACATCGATGACCCGGCGGAAATCCAGCGCCGAGTGCAGTACCGCCAGCGCCTCGTTTTTTGCCATGTTGATCTCATCCAGAATGCCAAAGCCGCCGAATCTTGCGCACTGGTAGATGGGGCCGGGGCGGAAGCGCACCTGCCCATCTTCAAAGGTGTCCATTCCGATCAGTCCTGCGGCGTCCACATTCACATGAAAGGAAACGTTCCAGGCAGGGCGGCCAAACACCATTGCCAGGTTTTCTGCCAGGACATTTTTGCCGGTAGCCTTTCCGCCAGTAAGCAGCAGGTTCTTACCACACAGCAGGGCGGCAGCGGCATACTCCCAGATGTCTTTCCCGTAATAGTGGAAACGGGGTGCTGGGATTCTCTGGCGCAGCTCCTCCGTCAGAGGATTGGCCTCTCGAAAGGCTCTGAGTTCCCTCAGTAGCTCAGGGTCGATGTTTTCCTCTTCCAAAAAATCAAACATCCGATCACTCCCTTAAATCTGCAACTTTTGAATTTCAAAACACAGGAATGCTTGTTGACGGATAAAACACTGTACACAAAGGAAGCGTCAATCCGGTGCAGTCTCGTGTTTTTATCAGCATAGTTCCCAAATATGTAAATTTTGTGTAAATTCTCAGCTCTGATAAATTGGTTTATATAGAGAAAACATATTTCATAAAGCTAAGAACAAAAGAAGTATGATGGTAGGGATTTATTTCCCGGAGCTATTGACATAACCTTTCTTTGCAACTATAATCGTTATTGACTAGCCGATAGAATAAGCAAAAGTATTCTGGCACTGCCAGACACCGCTCTCCAACCCGCTATTTGCGGGTTAGACTGGACTTCAGGGGCTGCTGCACAATGCAGCAGCCCCTACTTGTATATCGTGAGAATGATTAATAGAATAGGAGGAAGCCCATGGCAAGCGTTGTAGCAGTTTGTATCAGTGAACAAAAAGGGACACAAAAACACGAGGTTCCGGAAATCCAGTTGAAGATCGACCATGGAATTGTAGGCGATGCCCACGCGGGGAACTGGCACCGGCAGGTGAGCCTGCTGGCCCAGGAGAGCGTGGAGAAAATGAAAGCCGTTTTCCCGGACATTCCCGTGGGAGCCTTTGCGGAGAATATCCTAACGGAGGGGCTGACCCTTTTCACCCTCCCGGTGGGCACCCGGCTACGGGTTGGGGAAGTTCTACTGGAGGTGACCCAGATCGGTAAAGAATGTCACGCCCACTGCGCCATCCGCCAGCAGGTGGGTGACTGCGTGATGCCCCGTGAAGGGATATTTACCATCGTGCTGGAAGAAGGAACCATCCGTGCCGGCGATACCATCACCGTATTGACTTGAGGAAACTGCCATGACCAATTTGGAATTTCAGGAAATCCTTCGCAAGCTGGAACAGGGCATGACGCCGGAGCTTACCAAAGTCGTAGAGGGTCAGACCTATACCAGAGTTTATCTCCCGGAAAACAGGCTGATTCTGCTGGGGGGCGGGCACATTGCGGTGCCGCTGTGCGCCATGGCTTCCATGCTGGACTTTGCTGTCACCGTTTTGGATGACCGCATCAGCTTTGCCAATTCAGAGCGCTCCCCACAGGCAGCTCAGGTGATCTGCAATTCCTTCGCCGCCGGGATTGAGAGCCTGCATATTCGTGCCACGGACTATGTCTGCGTCATCACTAGGGGGCACCGGTGGGACGGGGAATGTCTGCGGCAGATTCTGTCCGGCACGCTCCCCACATACCTCGGCATGATCGGTTCCAAACGCCGGGTGGAGGGCCTGCTTAGCCTGCTTGCGGAGGAGGGCTTCGACCCGGAAGCCCTTGACCGCATCCACGCTCCCATCGGTCTGAAAATCAACGCCCAAACCCCGGCAGAAATCGCCGTGTCGATCTGCGGAGAAATGATCGCTCACAGGCGGAAATATGTCCGAAAGGATTCCCGCATCTGCCTGGATCAGACCAATACCGACTATACCTTGCTGCGGTTTCTGGCACAAAGCACCCAGCCAAAGGCCTGCGCATTGGTGCTTTCCTCCACCGGCTCCACGCCGGTCAAGTCCGGCGCGATGATGGGAATTGACGCCCTTGGCAACGGCTACGGCACCATCGGCGACGGCTGCAGCGAAGCGGCCATTATGGTCAGGGCCAGAAAAATCATGGGAACCGGCACCTCCTGCGTTGTAAAGATCGATATGACCAATGAAGTTGCCGAAAGCGAGGGCATGGTCTGCGGCGGAACCATGCGCGTTCTGCTGGAGGATGTGACATCATCTGAAATTCCTCTGTCGAGGTAAGAATGCTCCCTGCAAAGACAATATCAAGCATTACAATAGGAACCACAATTATGGCATGATGCGTGTCGTAATTGTGGTTCTTTTTTATATGTCTCTGCTCTCCATAATTTCACCACAATTCCCACATATATTGCTTGTGATGATGACGATAAGGAGGGCATTCGATGGAGAACAACGAAACTGAGAAGAAAATTGATACGATATCGGAAACAGAAGCTGATTCGGAAAATCTTTCCTCCCCGGAAGCGGATTCTGGCTCTGTGATCGCGGACATTCTCCATGTTCTTGGGTTTCAACCAACAAGTCGCAACACCGTAACGAGAGAGCAGACTTCTCAGGTGGAAGATACGAACCAGATAGAACGGGAGAATCAGAGCTGCAATTCCGTGATTGGAGGGGAACCCATAAACCGCTATCCCGATACGGAAGCAGTATTTAGCGCAGGGCCAGCAGAGTTGGTGCCTGTGCCGGATGAATTGAACAAGAGGAACATGTGGAGCCATTACATGCTCTTCTTGTTGATCTGCGCTGTCCTTTTGGCAGGTGGCTTATCCATTTACCGCAATTTTGATTGGGTGCGGGAGCCAAACCCACCAGCAGAGGATGTAGTCGCTACCTACAACGGGAAAAATATAACCACAAAGGAATTGATGGATTTTATCGCCGTTGAAGGCAGCAAAGAACGTGAGCATTTGCTTTGTCCGAACCATGGCTACGATCACAGCAAATGCATGCCAGAAGAAGCGTGTGAGGCACATCCGATTGACAGCCTGGAAGGATATCAGGCGATGGTCACTCGTTTGGCCGTAGAGCAGATGATTCTGGACTGGGCGGATACACAGGGAATCACCCAGCGGGATGATGTTCGGCACGAAATGGAGGATCTGCTGAACGATGCGGCGGTAGAACAATACATTTCTCAGTTGCATGAAACGAATATCACCACCGAGTCTATATCGAGCTGGGATGTGCAGCAATACTACTCCGAAAATCAGGAACAGTTTCAAGGGCAGACCCTTGCTGAAGCGGAAGCGGAAATCCGGCAGATTCTGGCTGCGGAAAAAGACAAATCCTTTTTCAGTGATTACATTGAGGAACTCAAAAAAACGGCCGGACTACAGGTGAATTTTGAGGTACTGAAAACAGCAGCTCCCTCAAAAGCGGAAATCAACGCCTACTACACCAAGAATTTGGAGCGGTATCGGACACCGGAAACCATAACCTACAGCGAAATCCGTTTGCGTAATGCGTCAGAATCCACGGATGCAGCCCGCAAGCTGCGGTCTGGTGAATCCTTTGAAAGTGTCGCGGCAATGTATGGCAAGGATGGAACCGCACAGACCGTTACCATGGAAAAGGGCGGCGGAGAATCCGCAATTGAGGATGTACTCTGGAAAATGCAGCCAAATGAGGTCAGCGACCCCCTTACCGATTCCAACGGCTCTGTCAGTATCATTAAACTACTTTCTAAGGAGCCTGCGGGTTACCAGCCACTGTCCGAGGTCGAGACCAGCATCGAAAGCATCCTTCTGCGACAAATCATGGATGAAGAATATACCATCAGAAAAAGCGAAATGCTGTTCAGTGTTCACTCCCGGCGATACACCTTGGGAGAATTCTATACAGAGTACCGGGAGCTTTCGGAGGTCTACCAGGAAGCGCTCAGCACCTATGAAGCAAAAAAGCAGTTTGTTGAGCAGATGATCGTCATGGAGCTGCTTTTGGAAGAAAGCGGGGACAAATCTGCCACTAACGATTCAGATGCTCATGATATGGAGGAACTTCGTGTCCAATATCTGTGGCAAATACTGCATCAGGAAGAAGTGGATGATGATCTGGATGAACCTACCGAGGAAGAAATCAGAGACTTCTATGAGAAAAACCCGGCAAAGTTAATGACACCAGCTTCTGCGGAAATCAGCCTGATCTGGATTGATCAGGGCGCAAATACGGAAAAAAAGGAACAGGCAAAGGCAAAAGCGGAGGAAGCAATGTCTCTGCTTAACTCCGGTACATCTTTTGCGGAGGTCGCCAAAATGTACTCCGAGGATTCCTCTGCGGAAGATGGCGGCGTGATATCCGGGCCGCTTTACGAAAGTCACCTGGCAGCGGAACTGGCGGGACCAATCTTCTCCTTGAAGGTCGGTCAGGTAAGTAAAATCATCGATTACCGTTCCGGCTACTATATCATTCAGGTTCGCAGCCGAACAGAGGCTCGGCTTCCTGAACTGGAAGAAGTTTCTCACACCATCAGCGACTACTTAAAAGAAATGGAACATGAAACTCGTACCCAGCAGATGGAACAGCAGCTTTTGAAGGAAGCCGGGTTTACGATCTATGACAAAA
The DNA here is from genome assembly GCA_946011705.1 of uncultured Clostridia bacterium. Taxonomy (GTDB): domain Bacteria; phylum Bacillota; class Clostridia; order Oscillospirales; family Oscillospiraceae; genus Faecousia. The sequence goes on from CAMGCA010000038.1 coordinate 10,258, forward strand.
CGCTGCGTGGAATCATGAAAGCGCAGCAAAATAACATGGGAAAAGGAGCGTAATTATGGGGCGAAAAGAAAAAACCATACTCATCACCATTGTCGCTAACATCATATTAATCATCCTGAGATTCTTCCTTGCCGATTTGTCGGGAAGCATCGGACTGAAAGCAAATGCATGGCATTCCTTTGCAGATGTGTTTGTCACCAGCATTGTATTTATTGGTCTGCTGATTTCGCGATATGGGGCATCGCGATTCCAGACCGCCAGCAAGAAGCTGGAGCATATCGTGGCAATCTTCGTATCCATTTTCATTTTTGATATGGGCCTGGAGATCCTGTCCGATGCGCTGAGCGGCGAAGTAACTGAACTGCGATATGTCCCCTTCGTAGCGGCGGGCGCATTTTTGGGCGTTGTGATCAATTACTTCATGGCTCGGTATAAAATCTATGTTGGAGAACAGACAGGCTCCCAGAGCATGATCGCGGATGGCTACCACTCCAAGATGGATATGTACTGTTCCATTGCTGTGCTGGTAGGCATCGTCGGCTCTTTGTTCGGCATGCCCGATTTGGTTAAGGTCGCAGCAATCGTCTAGATGGTTCAGGTGAGGATTT
>CAMGCA010000039.1 GCA_946011705.1 uncultured Clostridia bacterium
TTCTGGCTCAGTTTTTTCATCCGCTGCGCCTGGGACAGTGATGGGGTGGCCTGCTCGCTGCTCATGGTTTCCACCAGCAGTTCCTGCTCCTGCTCTGAAAGAGCGGCAAGCTGATAGGCTGGGGTGAGGGCGATTTTCTTTTCGTCCACCATCCGCATCAGCGGCGGAGTGAGATTGTTCAGGGAAATGTAGTTGCGCACGGTGTCACCGCTGACCCCATCCTTTTCTCCAATGAGATCATCACTTCGGAACTTTGCCGAACCGTTCGGCGAAGTTAAATCGGTCCTCGCACCCTGCCGTTTGATGGCATCCATTTTCATCTTGTATGCCCTGGCCCGTTCCGAGGGAAGAATATCCTCCCGCTGGATGTTGCTGTCTACAAGCTGGATGACGGCTTCATCATCATTCAGGTTCAGAACGATCACGGGCATGGAATCCTGCCCGGCCAGTTCGCAGGCATATTTCCGTCTGTGACCGGCAATCAGTTCATAGCCGCCTTCCGCGCGGGGGCGGGCAATGGCAGGGACAAGAACACCGTTCTGGCTGACGCTTTCCTTTAGCTCCTGCATGGCAGAATCGTCACGCACGGCGAAGGGATTTTGCGGATGTGGGTGAAGCTGGGATAACGGCACACGGAGAACGGAACCAATCTTTTCCGGCGCTTTCTTTGGCATGGCATTGCCTCCTTTCAGAGATTTTGGGCATAGAAAAAGGGCATTCCCGTAGTGAGGAAATGCCCTTAATCTTGGATAAGGGAAGCCTTATCCGGGGGATATGAATTTGTCGCTAATTTTACACCTCCAAAAATTTGCCTTCATTCTGCTTGATTTTTCGGGTTGGAAAAGGACGAAGAATCAGGGTGCAGAATCCCAAAAACCGTTGGTAATTCAGGGCTTTCCCGGTTTGTCGTAATTATACCGTAAGGGCATACCTTCGCCACGATGGCGATCTCCAACGGTGTGGATGTGAAAATGCTGTCCAGCATCTCCAATCAGTTACTGTATTTGTCTACATGGTTCCGAATGAACACGACGATCCGGCTTTGACCATTTTCCGCAGCGACGAAATTGATGGCCGCATAAACAAACCACACCACCCGCGGGTGTGTGTGGTTTGTTGTTCGGATAAGCCTCTCAGGATTATGTGGAGGGAGGAAAATCGCTCGGAGAATCGTCTCAAAAGACTTGCACCGGGGGAATACGATTGCATCTCATCTGTGCGAGCTTGTGGGCGGACGGAATGGAATCAGCCTGGGGCGGCAGGGGTTTTTCAGCTGTTTCCGCTGCATTGACTTCCCCTCAGTCTCAGCGCAGATCCACATGGCTGCCGGTGGCTGCCGCCATCTCCTGCCAGTGCTGCATTTTTGCCTGAAGCTCTGCCTTGCTCTGGGCATCCTCCCGGAAAGCGATAAGGGTCCAATCCATTTCCTCCAGCGCCTGGAAGAATTCTGGCATTTTCCGGAAGGGAATGGAGATCATCCGCAGTCCCTCGGGATATGCCTTGCGGCGCTTCAGACCGTGATAGAATCCGGTGGTGATATGGTTGACCTTGCCAGAGATGACCGGGTAAGCGTACATCCAGCCGCAGCTGAGTACCGGGGAGGACTTGGATTCCCACAGGTCACCGGAGATGTAACTGGTTGCCCGCATAATGATGTCCGCCTGGGGAAGAGCCGCCACAAACAACAGCAGGTCCGGGTCAAAATTGCAGTCCACCGCGGGGCAGTATTCCACATAGTGGATGGTATTGGGCAGCAGAACGGGCAGCTTCTGATACAACTGTTGATTGGCAATGGGTGCTTTGTAGCAGCCAAAATCGTAGCCCGCCTGACCGCTGGCGGTGACAGGGGGCATATCGATCATGCCCATCACCAGCTTGCCGTAGCAGGCATCGTCGTTCACATCGATGTAAAAGTGCTTCCCGGTATCCTGGGTATACTTCAGGTACTGGCAGAAGGCCAGCTGGGGTCCCTCGTAATGGGGCACATCCGGCTTTTCAAACCGGAATTTAATGGCAACCGCCGGATATTCCAAATTCAGTTTTCCGATGAGTTCCTTGTCTTTCTGACGCAGCATGGGAGTTCCTCCATAATCTGTTTATAATTCACGGATGGTACAGTTATCCCGCAGGGCGGATTGGGCCGCATCCAGATGCTCCTGGGTCCAGACCGCGGCGGTTCCACCGGTGTGGAGGAACAGCACATCTCCATCCAACTCCCCGCGATCCATCAGATCCAGCATTCCCCGGAAGGCTTTTCCGGTGTATACAGGGTCCAGAATGATGCCTTCCTCCCTGGCGGCTTCCAGCAGTGTACTTCTGGTGGCGTCATCCGGGACGCTGTAGGCAAACCCGGTGTAGGGGCATGCCTCAGGGCCGGAAAACAGCCGGATATCCTCCGGTGTAACCTGAACACCCAGCTCATAATGCCGGCTGACCGCATTCATAAAGGCAGCCATTTCCTCTGTCTGGCCCTCCTTCAGCGGCGCAACCGGAACGCCCATCACTTGGAAGGGAGCGTGGTAATACTTGGCTCCCAGAAGCAGGCCGTCATAGGTGCCCTGGGAGCCTACGGCGCACAGCAGAAATCTAGGGTGGATATCCTGCTTCGCCAGCTGCTCCATTATCTCCGGCACCGCCTGGATATATCCCAGCACCCCGGTGGCATTGGATCCACCGGCGGGCATATAATACACCTTTTCACCCCTGGCGGCATACTCGGCAATGACCTTCTGGGCAGCTGCCTCCCGATCCTGGGAGAAGACCAGCTCTGCGCCCATCATGGCATCCAGAGTCAGATTACCGGACAGATACTCTGGCGCATCGCCCCCCAGAACCAGAATCGGCTTCAAGCCGTACTGGATTGCCGCCGCCACAGTGGTGCGGCCGTGGTTCGTCTGGGGGCCGCCCAGGGTCAGGATGGCGGTACATCCCTGGTCTATAGCTTCCTGCAGAATGTATTCCAGTTTCCGGGTTTTGTTGCCGCCGGTGGCTGGGCCGGTCATGTCATCTCGTTTGATGTAGATATTGTGTCCGTGCTTCGCACTCAGTCGGGGCAGCACTTCCAGCGGGGTTGGATAATACCCCAGGCGAACTTTTTTCATATTTTCCAGCTTCATTGTGTATTTCCTCCCGCAAATATTATCTTATTCGGCAGGCGCCGGAGCTTTGGACTTGGATGCAGACCAGGCATAATGAAAAACCGGCAGCATATGTTGACGATGCTGCCGGTTACCGATTACTCTCTGGAGGCGATGGCTTCGATCTCCACCAGAGCACCCTTTGGCAGCGCGGCTACCTGGAACGCGGCGCGAGCCGGGCAGACCCCTTCAAAGAAGGTGGCGTACACCTGATTCATGGCTCCGAAATCCCCGATGTCCTGGAGCAGGACGGTGGTTTTCAAAACATGTTCCATTCCAAGCCCCTGACTTGCCAGAATGCCGCGGATGTTCTCCAGCGACTGGCGAGTCTGGGCGGCAATGTCCGCGCCAGCGAATTCCCCGGTGGCAGGGTCAATGGGAAGCTGCCCGGAGACGAACACCAGACCCGCTCCGTTCATGGTTGCCTGGGAGTAAGGGCCGATGGCCGCCGGCGCTTTATTCGTTTTTATTTCTGTCTTCATAAATCATCATTAGCCTTTACAATATTTTTTCAGAACCAGCAGGCGCTCCAGCGCCTCTTCCACATATTTTGTTGGGGCGGCCAGATTCCAGCGTTCAAATCCCGCGCCAGCGTCACCGAAGATAAAGCCTTCGTCCAGGAACAGGTAGGCCTCCTCTTTGAGAATCCGTGCCAGCTCGTGGCATTCAATGCCCAGCGGGGAGAAATCCATCCACAGCAGGTATGTGCCCTCCAGGCGCATCACCTGTACCCTAGGAAATTCTCGTGCCAGGAAGTCGGTGATCAGGTGACGGTTGGCATCGATGACTTTCAGGCACGCTTCCAGCCATGCTTCACCATGGGTATACGCCAGACGGCAGCCTTCCAGACCCAAGATGTTGCACTTGGGATTGCCGTCATCCTTCTGCTGCTCCTTGTAGAAAGTATTTCGCAGCTCTTCATTCGGAATGATCACATTGGCAGTCTGCAATCCGGCCAAATTGAAGGTTTTGCTGGGGGCGGTGCAGATGATGGAATGCATGGCGAATTCTTCTCCCAGAGAGCCGAAGGGAATATGCCGATAGCCGGGGGACAGCAGATCGCAGTGAATCTCATCAGATACCACCAGAACCTGATTATCCAAGCAGATTCGGCCGATTCGCTCCAGCTCCTCCCGGGTCCAGACCCGTCCGCTGGGATTGTGAGGAGAGCAGAGAATCAGCAGTTTTGTGTTGGGGTCAGCAGCCTTCCGCTCAAAATCCTCGAAGTCGATGTGGTAGGTATCGCCGTCACGGATCAGAGGATTTTCCACCAGAACCCGGTCGTGCCGGGATGCCGCGGCGTACATTGGATAGTAAACCGGTGTCATCAGCATCACGCCCTCACCGGGCTTCGTGAAGGCCTTGACAGCAGTAAAGAAGGCATTGATCACACCTGGCGTGTCCCGTATCCATTCGGGGCGGATCTTCCAGCTATGCCGCCTTTCCATCCAGGAAACCACAGCCTCCCGGTATTCGTCGGTCATGTTGGCATAGCCCATCACACCTTCATCCAGGTATTTTTTTAGCCCCTCCCGCACTTCGGGCACCATGGTAAATTCCATGTCCGCCACAGAGAAGGGAATGACATTCTCCGGAAAAAAGCCGAGGGTCTGCTTAATCTCATTCCACTTACCACTGCCCGCATTCTCTCGACGGACAACGGTTTCAAAATCATATCTCATTATTTCACCAGTTTTCTTTTAATCTGATTGGATTTTTATTCCACAGTGATGCCGTCCCGGGTCAGTTCTTCGTCGGTCTCGATGCGTCTGCCCCAGCCGGTGAGAATGGCAAACCAGAATACCAGGAACAGGGCCATGGAGTGGAAATTGTAGCCCACAAAGGAGATGGCGCTGTAGCCTTCCGCAACGGCACCGGCGGCAACAGCAAAGCCAGCCAGCTGCAGGCAGCCGGGGTTGGTGGGAACCAGATAGCCCATGCCGCAGCCCAGGCCATCCAAAATGTTGGCGCTGCGGGCCCGATCCACCTTGAACGGGCGCATCAGCTGACGGATGATAGGACCGCAAAAGGCGATGGCAGAGGTGCCGCTGGAAATGGCAACGGACATTACACTGACCATGGCACCGCCCACGATTTCCGCGGAGCGGGCGCTGTTGGCATACTTGCGCATCCGGTTCAGCAGAGCCTCCAGCAGGCCGGCGTTTTTGACGATGCTGACCATGATGAAGATGAACAGGATGAAGATAATCGAGTTGAGCATACCGCTGAACGCGTTGTAGATCAGACCGTCGGAAGCAACCAGGGTAGTAGGAGTCTCAAAGCCGAAGACAAAGAGCATCAGAATGCCCAGAATCTCGGAGATCAGCAGCGCGGTGAACAGGCCGCCGCCCCGGAGCATGATGATGACAATCAGTACAGGGAGAATCAGGAATACCAGGCTGGAGACATAGGTGCCGTCAACCACCAGCTCGTTGGCAACGCCTTCACCGGCCATAGCAAAGCCCAGAACGACGTACAGAACCATGGAAATCGCGCCGGCGATCAGGGCGTACTTCAGGCGAGAGCGAACCACGCGGGTGACGTCCACTTCCTGAGAAAGAGAGGAGGCAATGGTGGTGTCGGAAATGGGGGCCAGGTTATCGCCGAAACAGCTGCCGGCGATGATGGCACCGCAGACCAGGTTAATATTGCAGCCCATCTCAAAGGCCAGGGGCAGCATTACGGGAGCGGTGGTGGTCATGGCACCGGCAGCGGAGCCGGTGGCGGTGGAGAGGATGGTGCAGATGATGAAGCAGAGAATGGGAATCAGCGCTGCGGAAACGTGCAGCTTTGCCAGGACATATAGCAAGCCGGAAACCAGATGGGAGGAGGTCAGAATTTTGGACATGATGCCTGCCATCAGGAAGCAACAGATCATAAAGCCGAAGGTTTTGTCGGTGGCACCTTCGATGATGGCATCTTGGAAACGCTTCTTATCCTTGTAGACCAGGAAGCCGGTCACAACGGCGAAGAAGCCGGCAGACCAGAAATTCTTGGTGGAACGCATTCCAAGAGCAGCCATAACCAGAATACTGCCCAGCATGACGATCAGCGGAAGGCACGCGCCGAAAATACCGCCATAGGTTTCCGCGAAACCCTGTTGAGTTTTTTCTTTCTGCATAATTTGGTTCTCCTTTTTTAATTGTGTTAGTTTCCTGAGAAACTAACCATTCAACCGAATCATATATCCAGCGTAAAAAAATGTCAATATCCCAAATTAAAAAAAGAAATCCCCCCGGTAAATTCGTAGAAAACAACAAATTACCGAGGGTATTAGTTTCCTGAGAAACAGTTTATTTGTGCATTTTGATGGATTCCCTGGGGTGGGTTTTCGCCAGATACGCAACCCGTAGCTGGGTAACCCGGTAGAAGCTCTCCACATCCTCCATGGTGCAGTTTTCCAACAGCGCTTCGATCATCCGGCTGGTTGCCCACTGGTCATAGGCTTTGTGGACATCATTGGCCTGATACCCTTTTAGCGTGGGGGTGAAATACACCCATTTTCGGTTGCCTTCCTTTTGCTCCCGCTGCACAAGTGCCTTCTCCTCCAGTTTTTTCAATATCTTTGAGACGGTGCCCTTTGTTCGGAAGCTGAACTCCGCCAGCTCGGTGACGGTGGCCTCGCCCCGCTGGCACACATACCCCAGGGTATGCGCCTCCGATTCCGTCAGGACAAAGCCCATGCCATAGTCCTGGGGGATATTGGAATAGCGTTCCTGAAGGGTACCGTGGCGGTATACCGCGTCCACCTTCTCGTTCAGATCGTCAATGATAAATGCTCGCTTCTTCTGATCCATTCTGTCAAACTCCTGTAAGAAACATAGGTCGCAGGGATGGTCCCGCTGCGTTTGTTGTTATAGTTATTATACAAGAAAACTAGGATTAGTGCAACTTCTTTCCCGCTTTTTCAGGAATAATAAATTCTGTCTGCCGGTTTTGCGACGCAAAATTGGAATTCATCGCTTCGCAAGATATAAGATACAAGATATTTCGTAAACAGGCACTATAATAATCTTGTATCTCATATCCTATATCTTTTCTTCAAATTCCTTTTTGGGGTGGTCTGCGGGCAGGCATCGCCGGGGACAAACATGAAGAATACCACACCCATTTTCATCTTGTAAGCCTTGGCCCGCTACGAGGGAAGAATATCCTCCCGCTGGATGTTGCTGTCTACTTGACAGGGAGCAGTTCATCGCGGAAATGCCCTCTTTTCTTGGATAAGGTGAGCCTTAGCCGGGGGATATGAATTTGTCGTTAATTTTACACCTCCCAAAAAAACGCCTTCATTCTGCTTGATTTTTCGGGTTGGAAAAGAACGAAGAATCAGGTGGCAGAATCCCAAAAACCGTTGGTATTTCAGGGCTTTCCCGGTTTGTCGTAATTATACCGTAAGGGCACACCTTTGCCACAATCAATTATAGTATCATAGGCTTTCAACAGTATATCATGTATTTCGTAACATTGCTACAAATCTGTGGTACAATTACAGGCAGGCAACATCAAACCTGGAAAGAATCTCCTGCAAATCAGCAGGCAACCGTTCCCTGCACGCTTGCTTCAGATCAGCTGGTACTCCATAATACCCTTCCGCTATGGAACCGGCAATGCAGGTCAGGGTATCACAATCGCCGCCGAGAGAGACAGCGGTACGAATGACATCCTCAAAAGAATCGCCCTCAAGGAAAGCTGAGATTGCTTCCGGGACGGTTTTCTGACAGCTTTCCACATGGTGGTAGGTAGGACGAATTTCGTCACAGGTACGGCTCAGATCATAGCCAAATTGCTCTTCGATATAGGCTTTGATTTCCGCCTTGCTGCTGCCGGCTCTGGCGAGGAAGATGGCGGAAGCGGTTGCCTCTGCGCCTTTGATGCCCTCGGGATGGTTATGGGTAACCTCAGCGGAGAGCCGCGCCATTCGGCGGACGGTATCCTGATCGTCATAGAGCCACGCAATGGGGGATACCCGCATGGCAGATCCGTTGCCCCAGCTGTTGTATGGCTGCGGACCATCGCTGTCCAGCCAGTCTGAGAACCGCAAGCCGTAGCCTGCACCGGGATACCGATGTCCCCATTTTTGCATGGACTGAATCAGCCACTTCTTCGTCATCAGGTGCGCCCATGAAGGCTTCTGCCACCGCTATCGTCATCACCGTATCATCGGTGAATGTGGAATTGCTTAAAAAAAGAGGAAAGTCCTTGCTTTTATTGCCCATATCAAACTCATAAGGGCTGCCAATGATATCACCTAAGATTGCTCCGTACATATGCTACCTCCTAGCCCAGAAGCTTCGACAATAGTCCAACGACGATAATACCACCCAAAATCCACGGCAGGCACCCACCGTTTCCGGTGGGGCTGTCGTCAGATTCCTTACTGACCATTTCATGCAGAAAGTAGTCGTCCATCCAGCTGTGCTTGCTCATTATTATCCTCTTTTCTTGAAGTCCTCATCTACCCGACGCTTCCAGTCAGCGCTCATGGGGCGGCAGGCACGAACGCTGCACACTGCCTCGCTCATGGCTTCATAGACGACCGCTGTACCCTCACGATCTGCGTGGTAGTTGGCGGCACGGTCTTCGGAGATACCGAATCGGGCAGCTTCTCTGGCGGCGTCGATGTTGGCTCCTAGAAACATGAACTCCCAGCCATATTTTTCCTTTTCGTGTTCGATCATCCTGCGCACCCGGTCATAGGTGTATTCCCGGCTGGCGTTTTCCATACCGTCGGTGGTGATGATGAAGAGCGTCTTTTCGGGGCGGTCTTCCTCCCGGGCGTACTTGTGGACATTGCCGATGTGGTGAATGGCTTTGCCAACGGCGTCCAGCAGTGCGGTGCAGCCCCGGACATAGTACTCCTTGCGGGTCATGGGCGGAACATTCCGGATATCTACCCGGTCGTGAACGACTTCGCTGTAATTGTCGAACAGGATGGTGGAAACATAGGCATCGCCCTGTTCCTGCTTCTGCTTTTCAATCATGGCATTGAAGCCGCCGATGGTATCATCCTCCAAACCGGCCATAGAGCCGCTGCGGTCCAGAATGAATACGATCTCTGTCAAATTTTTCTTCATGATAAAAACCTCCTATAATCTGGCGTGTTTTCACTTACACCCACATTATAGGAGGTTTTGGTATTTATTTGGTCAACTGCCAGTAGACAAATTACATGTACTTCGGGAAAACATTTTTCATCTTTAGAACCACATCAATAATCTGCTCCATCAAGTGACTGTAGTTGTCTTGATTTCTAAAGTCCAATCCCTTTATATAGGTACAAATAACAGATGCCTTTTTGTTATCCAGCCTATTCCAATCAAGTGCGATGCCTAGTGATTTTTCAATTTCATTCTTTTGCTGTAATAAGGCATCAAAGAGTTCCTTATTATCTGTGATCCAGAGACCTACACGAATCTTATGTTCTTTGTTGACAAGATCAATAGAGATACTGGCTTCAGACGAGCCAATGGCAACATTATACCAATGGTCGGTGGTTGCCTTCCGCTTGTTGAATGGTTTACCCTTCGAATCAATCACTTCGTTAAACTGTGTCCAGAATTCCAAACGACTCTTTTGCGATTCGCTGATTTCGGCACTTTGGGAAATTGCTTTTACAGTTTTAACAAAATCATTCGGCTGTTCAATTATTTTGAAATGTGGAGCAGGGGCAGAATCACCGATTTTGTATGCGTGAACCTCCAGCAAGAAGAAAGAGAGTTCATCACTTGTATGTTTATTGAGCCATTCAATTGCACTTGCGTGTTCATCACGAGCAGATGCAACAATCCACACTACTACAGCTGCGTCAAGGCCAGATGCATATGTAATTATTTTGCCAAGGTGATCGTGATTTGTAGGTTCAAGCTGATTTTCGATCAGAACGACTTTCCCGGTAATCTCGTCCTTACACAGAATATCGCATCGATAGTTGCCAACGAATTTCTCTGTCTCTACATCCGTGAGTGAAAGGTTCAGTATGTCTCCCAGTTCCTTAATGTTTTCCTCACCTGACAACCACTTCGAAAAATCATACTGTTCATGTGGCCAGACTTTTCTTATGTCCACTTCCTGAAGTTTTCCCAGTTTCATATTCTTTGCTCCTTTATATGATTGCAATCTACCGTCGCGAGTTACACAGATCCAAGTAAGCTTTGATCAAACTCATACAGGGCAATGTTGATCTCGATAACATTGAACTGCTTATGCTCAATGAAATAGCGGATAATCAGGTCAAAGGTACTGCTGTTGGTCAGCGCAAAACCTGCCCGGCCAATCAGATCCCGGGTGGCATCCAAATCCAACTCCAACGCAAGTGCCAGTGCGATGGCGGTCTGCTTGGAGGGTTTGGCATTGGGATCATTGATGATTTTGGAGAAGTGCTGTTTGGAGATATTCGCTTTTTTATAGATGGTGGAATTCTTCTGCCCACTCTTTTGAATCAGTTCCAGCAAGGTTTCCGTGAACCCGGCATCTTTCTGTTTGACAAACTCGTCCAACGATAATGGAGCTGAATCGCATACAGATGGGGCACAGCAAACCTCCTCGTAGTCCTCGAGGGGTTCCATTGCTTTCCGCGCCGCATACCGTCCCCGGCGGCGAGTATTTCCAGGACCGCCGTAGGTTTCCTGTTCATAGGCATCCACATAATTTTCATCTATGAAGGAGCGGACATTTTGAACCAGCTTCTCCGATAGCTTCAGACTCTCCTTGCCAAATACTACCA
>CAMGCA010000040.1 GCA_946011705.1 uncultured Clostridia bacterium
GTCTGCGGACTGGTTCGCAATGACAGGGAAATCGGGCACTGGTTCCTTAAGTTGATGACATTGCCCCACAGGGGAAGGCTTTTGTCAGTCTACCTTATAAAATGACATATTCCATTGAATAAGTCAAATGAACAATTTTTTAAGACTCCAATGACCGAAGCAGCGCGATCTCCGCCTGATAGCCGGGCAGCTCGTTGGGGGTCTCCAGAATCATGGGCTTGTCCCGAAGGGCCGGATGATTCACGATTGCCCGGAATGTCTCCACCCCCAGACTGCCCTTGCCGAGGCACTCGTGCCGATCCTTATGGCTGGCGAAGGGGTTTTTGGAATCGTTCAGGTGCAGGGCTTTCAGCCTGGGAAGGCCGATGACTCTATCGAATTCTGTCAGAACCCCATCCAGATCGTTTACAATATCGTAGCCCCCGTCGTAGACGTGGCAGGTATCCAGACACACGCCCACATTGGGGCTGCCCACGGCATCCAGAATTGCCCTCAGCTCCTCAAACCGTCCGCCGATTTCACTTCCCTTGCCCGCCATGGTTTCCAGCAGCACCGTCACGGGGTAGTCGTGGCGCAGGGCGTTTTTCAGGGCGGCGGCTATGTAATCAATTCCGGCCTGCGCCCCCTGCCCCACATGGCTGCCGGGGTGGAAATTGTAGAAATTTCCGGGCAGCGCCGCCATCCGCCGCAGGTCATCCTCCAGCACCTCCGCCGCGAAAGCACGGGCCCCGGTATCGGCGGTACACAGGTTCATGGTGTAGGCCCCATGGGCCACCAGCTTTCCGAAATTCTCACTTTGCAGCATGGAAACAGCCTTTTCCGCGTCGGCGGCATCCTCTTTTTTCGCCTTGCTGCCCCGGGGGTTCCGGGTGAAGAAGGCGAAGGTATTTGCCCCGATGGACAGGGCGGTTTTCACCATGGCGGTACTCCCACCACTGGCAGGCAGATGGCATCCAAAATATCCCATAATCAGCACTCCTTTGGGAGCATTATAGCACATCGGAAAGGAAAATGCAAATTGCCCCTTGCCCCGGGGAATCATTGTGGTATAATGGCAAAAAAGCCTTCCCCTCTGGGGTGGTGCTCCGCGCAGCGAATCCAAATCTAATGATTGCCGGTGGCAATCACACCTTAATTCTTAAGGTGGCCGAGGTTTAAGCGAGGTCGGAAGAGGCGCCGTACCATTTCGCCGAAAGACGGATGGTCAGGTAAGGCGGTTCTGCCCTCTTCCGTCTCGCCTTCGGCAATCCACCTTCCCCAAAGGGGAAGGCTTTGTGGAGGGATACCATGCCAAAATCCGACAACCAAAAGTTAAAAATTTTCTATATCCTCGACTATCTGCAAAGAAACTCCCACCAGGCGCACCCGGTGAGAGCCACAGAGCTGCAAGCCATGCTTCGGCAGCAGCACGATATAGAATGTGACCGCAAGACCATCTATTCAGACATTGAAGCCCTGAAGGAGTACGGCGTGGACATTGTGTCCCTGTCCGGAAAGGGCGGCGGATACTACATCGGTTCCCGGAATTTTGAACTGCCGGAACTGAAGCTGCTGATTGACGCGGTGCAGTCCAGCCGCTTTCTGACGGAGAAGAAATCCCGGGAGCTGATTGAAAAACTGTGCAATCAGTGCAGCGTCTACGACGCCCGGCTCATGCGCCGGGACGTGGTGGTGTCCGGACGGGTCAAGAGCATGAATGAGACCATCTACTATAATGTGGACACCATTCAGGACGCCATCGCCGAAAACCGGCAGATTTCCTTCCGCTACTTTGACTTTGACCTGGATCGCCAGCGGGTCTACCGCAACCGGGACTATCAGGCCAGCCCCTACGGCCTGTGCCAGGACAATGAGAACTGCTATCTGCTGGCTCTGTCCCCCCGTCACGGCGTCACCTCCTACCGGGTGGACCGCATGAGCGAGATCCAGGTGCTGGAGCAGTCCCGGGTTCCCTGCCCGGAGCTAAATGGCAAGGCCCTGGTGGAGCACGCCAACCGGCTGTTCCAGATGTACTCAGGCCAGACCGCCGACGTAAAGCTCCGGTTCCACCGCAGTCTCATCAACGTGGTCATTGACCGGTTCGGCCGGGACATTCTGCTGATCCCCGACGATGAGGAGCACTTTGTAGTCACCGTCAACGTGGCCGTGTCCCCCATGTTTTTAAGCTGGGTCATCGGTTTCGGCAGCAAGGCGAAAATTCTGTACCCCCAGAGCGTGGTGGACGCTTGCAAAGCCATGTGTCAGGTGTCGCTGGAGCAATATCAGGAAAGCGCGAAGGACGAGAATACGTCGCTCCACACCACCTGAGATTTTTTCGGATTCTCAGCGTCCCGCAGGACGGACATACAGTAGTGGTAACTTCCGTCATCCAGCACCACGCCCCGGCCCAGCCGGTCGCCATCTTCCCCGGCGGCGGCCCAGACGAACTCATAGCGGTCAACCCCCTCGGGGGATGTGTGCATGACCGTGAGCTGCTCCGGGGCAAAGCCCGTCAGGGCGGTGATGGTTCCCGACAGGTCGCCGGAAGATCGGGTTTCGATGGCGATTTCGTAGTCTTCGCAGAAATAGAGCTGCTGCGTGTCGCTTTCCAGCACCGGGGACACCGCGTTGTCCGGCAGACGGACGCTGATTTGCGCGGGCTGCGCCAGTACCGGCTGTAACGGAATGTCATCCGCCACGGTTTCCAGGGTTTCCTTCGCCCCGCATCCGGAAAGCAGCAGAGCCAGCAGCAAAGCTGTTGCGATTTTCTTCACCAAAAATCCCTCCCGAAAGGAAATATACATGAAACTGCTTTTATACTACCTGCTTATAATCAATGCGGCGGGACTGCTGCTTATGCTTGTGGACAAGTGGAAGGCAAAGAAAAACCGCTGGCGCGTCCGGGAGTCCACCCTGCTGCTGGTGGCGGCGCTGGGCGGCAGCGTGGGGTGTCTGATTGGGATGTACCTGTTCCGGCACAAGACCCGGCACCTGAAATTCACCCTGGGCATCCCCCTGATTCTGGCAGCGCAGTGCTTTGCCGCGGTGCTGATAATGGCTCTGGCCGTGAAGTAGTGCGATTATATCGGCAAAAGCTGACCGCAAAAACCGCCTTGCTTTACAGCAAGGCGGTTTCGAGCGTTATTCAAGAGGGATATTAGTAGAACTTTCTCTTGTTCTTACGGGCGGCCTCGGACTTCTGCTTGCGCTTCAGGCTGGGGCTGACGTAATGCTCGCGCTTCTTCACTTCGGCGATAACGCCCTCCTTTGCGCAGCTCCGCTTAAAACGGCGCAGAGCGCTCTCCAGAGACTCGTTCTCCTTGACGCGAATTTCAGACATGGTTTTCCCTCCCTCCGATGGCATCCGGCTCAATCCTGGGTGCGTGCAGGGCCTCCGAGTAGGCTTGAATATTATATACGCATTTTCCCCAATTGTCAAGCAAGATTTCTGGTTTTTTACAAAAAACTTTACTTAACGATCAAGTTAACCAGCTTGTTCTTGACCACGATGGTCTTGACGATCTTGCCGCCTTGCTTTTCCAGGAACCGGGAAATCTTCTCGTCAGCCACGGCGTTGGCAATCACCTGCTCATCGGGCAGGTCGGCGTCCATCAGCACGGTGCCGCGCATCTTGCCGTTGACCTGCACCGCAATGTTCACCTCATGATCCTTGCACTTATTTTCATCGTAGGCAGGCCAGGGCTCGTAGGCGATGGTCTTGTCATGGCCCAGAATCTGCCACATCTCCTCGCCCACATGGGGAGTGATGCAGGAGAGCATCTTGATAAAGCCCTCGGCGTACTCCCGGGGACAGGTGCCCACCTTGTAGACCTCGTTGACGAAGACCATCATCTGGGCAATGGCAGTGTTGAAGCCCAGGGTTTCAAAGTCATTCGTCACCTTTTTCACGGTCTGGTGGTAGATTTTCGTCAGCTTGCCGTCGTCGGTGTCGGTGATGTTGGCGCTCTCAGTGAAGAAGTTCCACACACGGTTGATGAACTTCTTGGCTCCAATCACGCCGGTGGTGCTCCAGGGCTTGGAGACCTCCAGGGGGCCCATGAACATTTCGTACAGACGCAGGGTGTCCGCACCGTAGTCCCGGACGATGTCGCTGGGATTCACCACATATTCAGGGAAGCGCTTGCCCATCTTGATGCCGTTTTCGCCCAGAATCATGCCCTGATGCACCAGCTTCTGGAAAGGCTCCTTCACCGGGGAGATGCCCTCGTCATAGAGGAACCGATTCCAGATCCGGGAATACATCAGGTGACCTACAGCGTGCTCCGGGCCGCCCACGTACAGGTCAACGGGCAGCCAGTGCTTGAGAAGCTCGGGGTCGCACAGCTCCTTGTCGTTCTGGGGGTCAATATAGCGCATATAGTACCAGCTGGAGCCTGCGCTGCCGGGCATGGTGGAGGTCTCCCGGACGCCATGGATGCCGTTTTTATCGTATTTCTTCCACTCGGTTGCGTTTTCCAGGGGAGCCTGACCGATATGGCCCCGGTAATCCTCCAGCTCCGGCAGAACCAGCGGAAGCTCGTCATCCGGCAGAAAAACGGTCTTGCCGTCATCGGTGTACACGCAGGGCACCGGCTCGCCCCAGTAGCGCTGGCGGGCAAAAATCCACTCCCGGAAGTGGTAGTTGTTCTTCCGGCGGGCAACGCCCATTTTTTCAAGCTTCTGGGTGATGGCCTCCTTGGCCTCCTCCACCGTCAGGCCGGTGAATTCCTCGGAGTTAATCAGCTTACAGCCCTTGCCCAGGTAATCCTGCTTTTCAAAGGCACATTCGGACACGTCCCGGCCCTCGATGACCTGCACCATGGGGATATTGTGCACCACGGCGTACTCAAAGTCACGCTGGTCGTGGCTGGGCACCGCCATAACCGCGCCGGTGCCGTAGTTGGCAAGGACAAAGTCGCCGATGAACACGGGCACTTCCTTGCCGTTCACCGGGTTGATGGCGTAGACGCCCTTGAGGGGGCAGCCGGACTTGCCCTTGTTCAGGTCGGTGCGGTCCATGTCGCTCTTTTTCACGGTTTCATCGATGTAGGCCTGCACCTCGTCCTTATTCTCCACCCGGTCCATGAGGCTCTGGACGATCTTGCCGTCGGGAGCCAGCACCATGAAGGTGATGCCGTAAATGGTCTCGATGCAGGTGGTGTAGATGGAGAAGCTTCCGCCGCCCACCAGCTGGAAATCCACCTCCACGCCGGTGGACTTGCCGATCCAGTTGCGCTGAATCTCCTTGGTGGATTCGGGCCAGTCGATCTCGTTCAGGCCCTCCAGCAGCTTTTCGGCGAAGGCGGGCTGGTCGATGACCCACTGCATCATATTTTTCTTGACAACGGGATAGCCGCCCCGCTCGGACTTGCCGTCAATGACTTCATCGTTACTCAGCACCGTGCCCAGCTCCTCGCACCAGTTCACGGGCATCTCGATGCGCTTGGCGTAGCCGGCTTCGTACAGCTTCTTGAAAATCCACTGGGTCCACTTGTAGAAAGAGGGGTCGGAGGTGGCGATCATCTTCGACCAGTCGTAGTCAAAGCCCAGCTCTTTGAGCTGCTGGGAGAAGGTCTCAATGTTCTTCTGGGTGAAGCCGTTGGGGTTGTGGCCGGTATTCACAGCGTACTGCTCCGCGGGCAGGCCGAAGGAGTCATAGCCCATGGGGTGCAGCACGTTGTAGCCCTGCATCCGCTTCATGCGGGACATGATGTCGGTGGCAGTGTAGCCCTCGGGATGGCCCGCGTGCAGGCCCACGCCGGAGGGGTAAGGGAACATATCCAGCACATAATACTTAGGCTTACTGAAATCCCACACATCGGTGTGGAAGGTGTCGTTTTCCTGCCAATATTTGTGCCATTTGGCTTCTATGCTTGCGTAATCGTAGTTCATGGCGAACAGTCCTCTCTTAAAAATCACGGTTATTCCGCGACAATAATATCTTTCAAATCCACGACCTCGGCATCGGCCCACAGCCGTTCCAGGTCATAAAACTTCCGGGCTTCCTCGGTGAAGACATGGACAACGATGGTGCCGTAATCCAGCAGCTCCCAGGCGCTGCCCCGGTGGCCCTCCCGGCCCAGCATGGGCTCGCCCAGCTGTTCCAGGGTGTACTCGGCGTAGTCGCACAGGGTCTTGACGTGGGTGTTGGAGGTGCCGGTGCAGATGAGGAAGTAGTCCGCCAGACTGCTGACCCGGTCGATCTTCAAAAGCTTAATGTCCATGCCCTTCTTGGCATCCAGAGCCTTGGTCACTTCGTAGGCAATCTCTTTGGGTGTTAACATAACATCTATCCTTTCTGGATACTATTTATCGGTTGAGCCACGCCAGCGCACTTTGGGAAGCCGGGGACACCTCGGCGCCCTGCTCGTTCAGGTGATCCAGGGTCATCTCCAGTCCTAGCTTCAGCGCGGCGTCAATATCGGTAAAGGCCAATTCCCGCAGCCGCTCCACCCCGGGGAAGTCCCGGTTTGGCTCCATGTAGTCCGCCACATAGATGATCTTTTCCAGCAGGCTCATATCGGCCCTGCCGGTGGTGTGAAACTCGATGGCGGAGACCACGTTTTCATTTTCCCCAAAAATCCGCTGGGCAACCATGGAACCGGTCAGCGCATGCAGGGTTCTGGGGTAACGTTTGGAAAAATCGTCTAACAGTTTACCATAGGCCTGACACAATGTCAATTGCAGGGGGCCATCAATGGCCTTGGTAATGTCGTGGAGGATGCCTGCCCGGGCCGCGTCGGTTTCGTCTGCCCCCCAGCGCCGCGCCAGCGCCACCGCCGTGTCCCGGCAGCCCAGAACGTGCCTGACCCGGTTCGGATTCAGAAGGCCGATTACGATGGGTTCCAGCTTGTCCATGGGCAGGTGCTTCCAGTCACTTCGGGTGTCGTAAAGGCGGTTTTCCCGGATGTAATCCAGCACCCGCTCCGGCAGGCCCACCCCCGCCCCCCGGCCGCCCCCCCCCCCCCGCCGGGCCGAGCCGGCCCTGCGGGCAACCTCCTCGGTTTTCCCGGATGTAATCCAGCACCCCCTCCGGCAGGAACTCCCCGGCGCAGCGGAAGGCCAGCAGCCGCCGTATTTGCGTGGAGGAAATGGGGATTACATCGTTGCGCACCAGATACACAGCCGCACCCTTTGCTTCCATTTCCGTCTTTTTCTTTGCGATGGCGGGCTGTTCGCCCTTGTCACCCCGGTAGAATACCCCCAATGAAGCATTTTTCAGGATTTCCTCCGGGTGCATCCAGCTTTCAAATGACAGAAACATATCCGTGCCCATGAGCAGCACCAGCTCCGCGTTGGGGTATTGCCGCTTCAATTCCCGCACCGTCTCGCAGGAATAGCTGATGCCCTCCCGCTCCAGCTCCAGGTCGGAAACCTCAATTTCCGGACAGTCCGATGCTGCTATCCGCAGCATTTCCAATCTCTGCCGGGCCGTGGGGGAATTCCCGGGCAGCGCCGCCTTATGGGGCGGCGCGTAGGCCGGGATCAGCAGCAGCTTACTGAGCCCCAGCGCTTTGACGGCTTGCTTCGCCGCCTGCAGGTGTCCAATATGGGGTGGGTTGAAAGTCCCGCCGTAAATGCCGATTCGTTCCATAGTACCCCTTCCTCTTTTAAATTGACAATTGACAGTTGACAATTGTCAATTATTTTCTATTCAGGACAAACCCTTTCAAAATAAGAAAACTGCGTCTGTCTTCGGCATCAATTGTCAATTGTCCATTGTCAATTATTCAGGCTGTCGAAAAACCATGTCATTGCGAGCCAGTGCGCACACTGGTGTGGCAATCCGTTCTCCATAAAAAAGTCAGTTTTCTGAGCGTACACGGGGATGCGGATTGCCACGTCGCTTCGCTCCTCGCAATGACACGGAAAACTTATTCCTCGCCCCGCAGCTGCCGTTCCCTGCTGCGCTCGATGGCCTTTTCGATGGCCTGCTCCCGGAAATACTGGTTGCGCTGCTCCCGGACCTTCTTCGCCGCGGCGCGGCGGGCACGGACGCCCTTACCAACGGGATCAGCCTTGGATTTTGGAGTTTCTTTCCGCTTTGCCCGGCCGGTCTGGTTCCGGGCCTCCTGACACTTCTCGGAGAACCGCCAGATCACGAATTTATTGCCCACGCAGGCGATTCCCTCCGCTTTCGTGGCTTCGCACAGGGCGTCGGACACCTCCCGGGGACTCATGAGGGCGGTTTCCAGCACCTTGCCCTTGACCAGCTCGTGGGCGGTCAGCAGCCGGTCAGCCTCCGCAGCCACGGCTTCCGTCACGCCGTCCTTGCCAACCATCAGGGTGGTTTCCAGGGTGTTGGCCTGTGCGCGGAGTTCCGCGCGCTGTTTACTTGTCAGCATAGCCTGCCTCCTTTAGCTTTTCGTAGAACACCCGCAGGGCGTTTGCCCGGTGGGATACCTGATTTTTTTCCTCCGGGGCCATTTCCGCAGTGGTCATACCGGCGGGAGGATAGTAGAAAATGGGGTCATAGCCGAAGCCGTTCTCCCCGGCGGGGGCCCGGAGCAGCTCGCCGTGGATTTCGCCCCGGGCCTGAATACACTGCCCTTCCGGGGTCACCATGGTGATGACGCAGACGAATTTCGCCTGACGCTGCCCATCGGGGACATTTTCCGTGTTTTTCAGCAAAAGCTGCAAACGGCCCCAGTCGTCCAGGCTTTCATCAAATCCGTACCGGGCGGAGTAGATGCCGGGTTCGCCGTTCAGGGCGTCCACGGCGATGCCGGAGTCGTCCGCCAACGCGGGCAGGCCCGTAGCCTTCATGACGGCTTCCGCCTTGAGATAGGAATTCTCCTCAAAGGTAGAGCCGGTCTCCTCCACGTCGATATCCACGCCCAACTCGGACTGTAATACCAGTTCAAATCCAAATTTTTCGGTGATTTTACTGATTTCCACCAGTTTGTGGGGATTTTTGCTTGCCAATACAACCTTCATCAGATCAGCGCCTCCACAAAGTCCTTTGCTTCAAAGGGCATCAGGTCATCCGCCTGCTCCCCCACGCCCACAAATTTCACGGGAATCTGCAGCGCGTCCGCCACGGCGATGACAATGCCGCCCTTGGCGGTGCCGTCCAGCTTGGTCAGGGCAATGGAGGTCACCCCGGCGATTTCCTTGAACTGCTTTGCCTGAATCAGGCCGTTCTGGCCCGTGGTGCCGTCCAGCACCAGCAGGGTCTCCCGGGCGGCGTTGGGAAGCTCCCGGTCGATGATGCGGCTGATTTTGTTCAGCTCGTTCATGAGGTTGGCCTTATTGTGAAGCCGTCCGGCGGTGTCGATGATGATCACGTCCACATCCCGTGCCCGGGCGGCCTGAATGCCGTCGTAGACCACGGAAGCCGGGTCAGCGCCCTCATTCTGCCGGACGATGGATGCGCCGCTGCGCTGGGCCCAAATTTCCAGCTGGTCGGCAGCCGCTGCCCGGAAGGTATCCGCCGCCACCAGCAGCACCTTCTTCCCCTGCCGGGTCAGCTGGGTGGCGATTTTGCCGATGGTGGTGGTCTTGCCTACGCCGTTGACGCCAATCACCAGCACCACGCTGGGGGTGGTGGACAGGTTCAGGGCCGTGTCCCCCACGTTCAGCATATCCACTAAGATTTCCTTGAGGGCTGTTCTTGCGTCTTCGGTGGTCTTGAGGTGATTCTCCCGAACGGACTTGCGCAGACGCTCCACGGCCTTGCAGGCGGTGTCCACGCCCAAGTCCGCCAGAATCAGGCTTTCCTCCAATTCGTCATAAAAATCGTCGTCGATTTCGGAAAAGCCAGTGAACACGCTGCCCAGGCTGTCGCTCAAAGCGTCCCGGGTCTTCGCCAGACCTTCCTTAATTTTATCAAAAAATCCCATAGTTTTCTCCTACAATATCATTTTTTCAGTGCTCTAAAACCATGTCATTGCGAGGGAGCGAAGCGACCGTGGCAATCCGTTTTCCCTAGGGTTCACCGTCTGCGAAAGGAACGGATTGCCACGTCGCTTCGCTCCTCGCAATGACATTCTATATCTTGTATCTAGTATCTCGTATCTTGTATCTTTACTCTACGATGCCCAGATATTCTTCCATCTGGTTTAAGTCCAGCCGCAGCAGCTTGCTGACGCCCTGCTCCTGCATGGTCACACCGTAAAGCACGTCGGCAGATTCCATGGTGCCCCGGCGGTGGGTGATGACGATGAACTGGGTGTTCTTCGACAGATTGTGCAGGTAGCTGGCGAACCGCTCCACGTTCCGGTCGTCCAGCGCCGCGTCAATCTCGTCCAGAAGACAGAAGGGCGTGGGCCGCACCTTCAAAATGGAAAAGTACAATGCCGTTGCCACGAAGGCCTTCTCGCCGCCGGACAGCAGCGTGATGGTTTTCACCTGCTTTCCGGGGGGCTGCACCAGGAGATCGATGCC